>NZ_JBITLX010000001.1:0-267126 GCF_044465625.1 Actinoplanes sp. NPDC049599 | reverse complement strand
CTGCGCACCGTAAGGCTGAGGCGGCTGCGCACCGTAAGGCTGAGGCGGCTGCGCACCGTAAGGCTGAGGCGGCTGCGCACCGTAAGGCTGAGGCGGCTGCGCACCGTAAGGCTGAGGCGGTTGGGCGCCGTGGGGATCGCCCGGCTGGGCGCCGTAAGGCGAAGGCGGCGGTGCGCCGAAGGCCGACGCCTGCTGGGCGTCGTAAGGCTGAGTCGGCGGGACGCCGTGGGAATCACCCAGCTGCGCGCCGTAAGGCGACGCCTGCTGGGCGTCGTAAGACTGAGTCGGCGGGACGCCGTGGGAATCACCCAGCTGCGCGCCGAAGGGCGACGCCTGCTCAGCGTCATAAGACTGAGTCGGCGGGACACCGTAGGAATCACCCAGCTGCGCGCCGGAAGGCGAAGGAGGCTGCGCGTCGTAAGGCTGGGTTGGCTGGGCGTCGTAAGGCGTGCTGGGTGCCGCGCCGTAAGGCGACGTCGGCTCGGTGCCATCCGTCGGAGCCCCCGGGCCGCCGTGAGGCGGGCTTGCCTGCGGTGCAGCGAACTCGGCCGCACCCCAGCCCGCACCCGCCTCGGCCGGCCAATCCCCGACGCCAGCGTTGGCCACCGGAGGCTGCACCGCGGTCGGCTCAGCGGTCGCGGGCGGCCCGGTGGGCGGCACCGACATCGGTCCGGGCGCCAGAGCGTCCCGGGCCGGGGGCTGGAACACCGTGGGGTCCTCAGCGGTGGGGTCCGGCGGGGTGGGGTTCGAGGGCTGGTCGTTCACGGATCGGACGCTAACAACATCCAAGATCGCTTGTTGTCCCATTACGGCTTCAACTCCGCATCGCTCGACCCGCTCCGACACGGCACGCGACGTCAGCGAGGACCGCGCCCGGCGTCACCACCGACCCTCCCGAAGCCGCCGACACTCAACCAGGAAACGCCCAAACCCACCAATCAGGAGGAGACCGCCCGCCAATCAGGAAGAGACCACCCAGCAATCACAAAGAGATCACCCAGCGATCAGGATGAAACCACCCAGCAATCTGGAAGACCCCCAGCAATCAGGAGACCCCCAGCAATCAGGAGACCCCCAGCAATCAGGAGACCCCCAGCAATCAGGAGACCTCCAGCAATCAGGAGACCTCCAGCAATCCGGAAGACCTCCAGTAATCAGGAAGAGACCGCCCGGCGATCAAGACGAGACACCCGGCGATCAGGAAGGTCGACCTTCGCCACTCAGTGCCCTCGCAGCCGCAGCGGCAGCCCTTCCCGCAGATCTTGATGAGCTAAACCGTTCCAGCCACACCCCATCGCAACAAGGTCCACCACTCCCACCCCTTTCCTCCTGAGATGTACCCCCCAACCTCCAAGGGCAAATCCCGAATACCGGACAAACCCGGCAACGGACCGGATCACAGGGGACCGTGATCCAGAAATGGTGAAAGTCGGGAGGCAGAGACCACCTGCCGATCAAGACGAGACCGCCCGGCGATCAGGAGGAGACCACTCGGGCCCCGCCACTCAGGCGAGCCGAAGCCCAGCCACCGGGATGCCCGCCCCAAACCCACGTTCCGCGGTCAGCTCGCTGCCTGTGCCAGCAGCAGCCCGACATAGGCGGCTCCAACCCCCGCCAGCACGCTGCCGATCGCATACGCCACCGCCAGCACCCGCTCTCCCCCGCGCACCGCCTCGAAGCCGAACGTCGAGTACGTAGTCAGCGCCCCGCCGAACCCCATCCCCGACAACGCCGACAGCCAAGGCGCCACCGGCAGCCCGATCAGGTACCCCAGCAGCAGAGACCCCGCCACGTTCACCGTGAACGTGCCCCATGGAAACGTTGAGCGATGCCGGGCCTGGATCCCTCGCAGTGGTGCGCCGATCGCCGCGGCCAGTGCCACCAGCAGCACGGTCATCGGTGGAGCGCCGCTTCCGTCGCCGCCGTGCCGGACCGCACCGTCAGCAGGGCCGGGGCCGACAACCGGGCCTTTGGATCTTCGGCCAAGCAGGTCACGCTCGCTCAGACTCCCGGGAGGCCGAGGGTGGACGTGGCGGCGTCCTCCCCCGGCCTCGTTCCGGGGGCGCTGCGCGACCACGCGGAGCGGCAGCGCCTCGGTGAGCCGATGATGATCCACTGTAGGGGACGATCTTGGGAACCGCCGCGCGAGGCGGCGGTCAGGCGCGGATGCAGCAGGCTCCGGCGGCTTCGGTGCCGATCCGATTGTCCCGCAGCTCGACGCCGTCGGCGCGTTCGATCACGATCGGTGACCAGGCGTCGCCGGTGCCGGTGCCGCGCAGCACGCAGTCGCGGATCACGCAGTCCCGGTAGCGCAGCACGCTGACCACCCCGTCGATCTCGCTGCGTCCCCAGCCCGCCACCCGCACGGCGTACCGGGGGCCGCGCCAGCGCACGCACACGTCGCTGATCTCGATCGCCGTGCCCACCACCGGCGCGCCGACGAACCGGTCCGTGTTGTCGCCGGGCAGCAGCCGGAAGCCCATCTCCACGTCCCGCAGGCAGGCGCCGTCGACCCGTACGTCGTGCACCGAGCTCAGGTAGAAGCCTTCGATCGCGTCGCGGACCCGCAGGTCGGTGATGGTGAGCCGGTGCGGGTGCCAGGTCGGGCCCGCGATGGTCGCCACGTCCGCGCCGACCGCGCCCCAGTGCACCGCCACGCCGGTGTAGCCGCCGCGGATCGTCAGGTCGTGCAGGGTGACGTCGCGGACCGCGCCCATCACCGCGACACAGTTGGCGTGCTTCTCCCCCGGCCGCTCGACGTGCACCCGGCGCACGTCGACCCGCTCGATCCACTCGGGAGTCCGGGCGTACAGGTAGTCACCGATCGTGATGGCCGTGCCGCGGTCGCCGCCGTGCTCGCCCGGGTCGGCCGGCGGCGGCCGCAGGCCGAGGTCGCTGACCGCGACGTCCGAGCCGGTGATGTGCAGGACCGGGTGGCCGGTGCCGCCGGCCGAGGTGAGCCAGGTGCCGGGCCGGCCGCCGTTCGCGCCGGCCACCTCGGAGCCGCGGATCGTCCAGCCGGCGGGCACCCGCAGGCCGTCGTTGATCACGTGCTGCCCGGGCGGCAGCTCCAGTTTGCCGGCCGGAACCGTGTCCAGCGCGTCCTGCAGCAGGCGCCGGTTGGCCACCGGGTCGGCGGTCAGCGCCGGGCGGTGGATCACGGCACGATCCGGCAGGACAGCCCGCGGTCGCCCGGGTCCAGGCCGAGCAGCACCGGCCCGCCCGCCGGGCCGGCCAACTTCAGCTCGAACACGCCGGGCCGTGGTTGCCCGACCTCCAGAGCCACCGGTACGCCGGCAGCAAGGTCAAACCCGTGCACCCCCCGCACGGAGGCCGGCCGGGACTGCACCACGCCGGCAAGAACCCGGGTGCCTGCGCGGCGCGCCGCCCGGAGCACCTTGAACCCGGCGCGGGCCGGGCGGCGGCGGGTCAGCTTGTGCGCGGGCGAGAGCGGCACCGGAGGCGCCGGCGGCACAGCCGACACCTCAAGCCGGAACATCCCGGACGCGCCGGCGGGAAGAAGAGCCATGTCGCAGCCGGTCGGCCCGGACCCTAGCACCGCGAAGCCCGGCGCAGCCGGGCCGGCGGAAGCCGCAGCCGGGCCGGCGGAAGCCGCAGCCGGGCCGGCGGAAGCCGCAGCCGGGCCGGCGGAAGCCGCAGCCGGGCCGGCGGAAGGCGCAGCCGGGCCGGCGGAAGGCGCAGCCGGGCCGGCGGAAGGCGCAGCCGGGTTGTTGCCCCCGGACTCCGGTCGGTTCCGAGCGGAGGCGGTTGCGGCCGGGACCCCGGCCGGAGCGTCCACATCCGCCGGCCCCGGAGCTGCGGTTGGGGAAGGGTGTGCGCGTACCGAAATCTTGTCGATCCGGACGCCCAGGGCCGGGCGCGCCGCGATGCGGCCCGTCGCCCACTCCGGTCGCGGGGGTTCCGCCAGCTCGATCATCAGCAGGCCGTCGCCGTCCAGCTCGGCCGCCGTCAGGTCGAAGGTGACCACCGCCTTCGCGCTGCCTGCGCGGCGCAGGCCCTGGCGGCGGGCCAGCAGGGCCGCGCCGCGGAGTTCGCCCTGTGCGCGGATCAGCACCAGGCGGGGCAGTTCCGGGGCGGTGCGCGGCGGGCGGACCCGGTCGGACCACCAGCGGGTGGACGTCTCGTCGAGCTGGATCTCGACCGTGACCCGGGTGGCGACGCCGGGGCTGCGCACCTTGAGGCCCACCGCGCCGTGGTCGGCGGTGACCCGGCCGACGATGCCGGTGCCGCGGACCACCTGGTCGACGATGCAGATGCCGGGGTCGCGACCGCTGGTGACGTCGACCGGCAGCTCGATCACGGCCGGCGCCACGTCGTGGTCGGTGCCGAACCAGGCGCCGATCATGCGCGGAAGTCCGTCCGGGTGAGCATCGGCTCCTGCCGGGTCCACATCCGCTCGACCGCGCTGAACAGCGGGTCGGCGTCGGCCTCGATGTGCCGGAAGGTGGCCCGCATGGTCTTGAGCAGCACGTCCGCCGGCCAGACCTCCCACTGCGGCACCAGCGGGGTCACCACGTCGGAGCCGCTGCGGTAGAGCCAGAGCCAGAGCCGGGCGCGCCGGACCTGTTCCTCGGTGACCAGGTCGGCGCCGTCGCGGATGGCGGTGATGCTCTGGTCCAGGGTCTTGAAGTACGTCTCCCGGTCGTCGACGACCGTGGACAGCCCGCACGCGCTCCACTCGGACCAGCCGGCCTGGATCACCGGGATGCCGTACGCGGGCAGCTCGTTGCTCACGCTGCCGCGCACGGTCACGCCCAGGTCGGTCAGGCTCCACAGGGCGTTCTTGCTGAGCGTGGCGCTGGGCCGGAACGCCAGGTGCCGGGCCTTGCGGTGGGTCGCGGCGACCGAGTCGAAGAAGCCGGTGGAGTCGTAGAGGGCCTGGCTCGGGTGGTCCAGGAACAGCCACTGCGCCTCGGGGTGCTCGGCCGCGTACGCCGCGGTGTCGGCGAACCAGTCGGCCAGGCTGGGGAACAACTCACGATTCGTGCCGAGCGCGTCGGAGACCGCGTGGTTGAAGACCGTCACGATCGGGCGCTCGGTGTCGAAGCCGAGCCGGCCCACCACGTGGCTGCGCAGCCGGGCCCGTTCCGCCGGGTTGTTCAGGTCCACCGAGGCGGTCACGCCGCCGCGCCACCAGCTGGGCCGGCCCAGGTTGACCTTGGCGCGCCAGGCCACCAGTTCGGCGCTCGCGCGCAGCTCGGCGCGCCGGGGCCAGACCTGGGTCTCGAAGACCTCGCCGATCTGCCGGGTCAGCTCCTCGCGGAACGTGCCGGTGCCGGTGTCGGCCGCCGGGAACAGCCCGTACGCCTTCAGGCAGCCGGTCTGCTGGGTGTGGATGATCGGCACCCCGGCCCGGCGGGCGGCCTCGACGGCCAGGCCCCACTGGTCGTAGTCGACGTGGCTGGTGACCAGCGCCTCGACGGTCCCCGGGGCGACCATCTGCTGGTAGATGTCGAAGAGCCGGGTCGCATAGGCGTGCCGGAGGCGGTAGTCGGGACGGTCGCGGTAGCCCTCGGGCAGCCGCGGCACCTTCGCGAGCCGGCAGTATGTCGCGTCCGTGTTCGCGACCAGGAAGTCGTCATCGCGCGCGGGCGTCTCGGACCCGCGGACCCGGTCCCAGACGTCGATCACCTCGTCGGCGCCGAACGCCGTCGCCACCTTGCGCACCACCTCGACGTCGAAGCCGCTCCACAGGGTGCGCTGCCACTGCTGCTCGACGCCGGTCAGCACGACCAGCCGGGCCGGCCGCAGCCGCCGGATCGCGTTGGCGCAGGCCAGGTTTCGCAGGGTGACCCGGATGTCCTGGTGGAAGGCCTCGACCAGGACGACGGCGTCGCCCGCCGGCCGCGGCAGGTTCTTCTCCCAGTAGACCGCCGCCGAGTCCAGGAAGACCTGCAGTTCCTTGTCGTTCGCGTTGAGCCACACCGTTTTGTCTCCGTGCCTTTCAGATCAGGTCCCAGGTCAGCGGCGTGCCCTTGGCCGCGTCCCGGGTGAAGGTGCGGCCGAGCACCAGGCCGATGGTGTCCGGGGCCAGGCCGCCGGTGGGCCGGATGGAACGCACGTTGCGCTCGGTGACCGGTTCGCCGGCCCGCACGTCGGTGACCACGTAGAGCGAGCGCCGGAAGCGCAGCCCCTCGCGTTCCGCCTCGGTCGGCCCGATCGCCGTGCTGCCCAGCGCCTGCCAGGCCCGTTCCGACTCCACCACCAGCGCCGCGAGCTCGGCCGGTTCCAGCGAGAACGCCGAGTCCACGCCGCCGTCGCCGCGGTCGAGGGTGATGTGCTTCTCGATCAGGCAGGCGCCGAAGCCCACCGCGGCGATCGGGACGCCGATGCCCAGCGTGTGGTCGCTCAGGCCGATCGGCACCCGGAACGCCTCGGCCAGCACCGGGATGCGGCGCAGGTTGGTGTGCTCGGGCGGCGCCGGGTAGGACGCGGTGCAGGAGAGCACCACCAGCTCCCGGCAGCCGGCCCCGCGGGCGGCGTCCACCGCGGCGGCGATCTCCTGGACGTTCGCCATGCCGGTCGAGATGATCAGCGGCTTGCCGGTGCTCGCGCAGAGCCGGATCAGCGGCAGGTCGGTGATCTCCGACGAGGCGATCTTGTACATCGGCGCGTCCAGCTTCTCCAGCAGCTCGACCGCGGTCCGGTCGAACGGGCTGGAGAACGGGGTCAGCCCGTGGGCCCGGGCGCGGGAGAAGATCGGCTCGTGCCACTCCCATGGCGTGTGCGCACGCTCGTAGAGCTGGTAGAGGTACTCGTCGCCCCAGAGCTCGTGGCCGGCGGAGATCCGGAAGCGCGGGTCCTTGACGTCCACCGTCATGGTGTCGGCCGTGTAGGTCTGGATCTTGATGGCGTGCGCGCCGGCGGCGGCGGCCGCGTCCACCAGGGCCAGCGCCCGGTCCAGCGAGCCGTTGTGGTTGCCGGACATCTCGGCCACGATGTACGGCCGGTGTTCCGCACCGATCTCCATCAGTTTGTCCTCTCGGTCCAGACGACCGTCGTCGGCGTTCCGTCGACGAGCCGCTCGTAGCGCCGGGTCTCGGTGAAGCCGAAACGCCGGTGCAGGGCCAGCACCTGCTTGTTGTCCGCCAGCGTCTCGCCACCGAGCCGGGTCAGCCCCAGCGGCCCGAAGGCGTGCTCGACCGCGGCCTGCTCCAGCCGCATCCAGGTCGGCAGCAGCTGGGCGCCGAGCCCGGCCACGTCGAGGTAGAAACTCCAGCTCGCCGGGTCTTCCCGCAGGTCGAAGAGCACCACGCCGCGGTCGTCGTAGATCAGGATGTGCCGGTCCGGGTCGGCCATCGCGGCGTCCCACCAGGCGGCGTGCTCGGCCGCGCCGATGACGTGTGTGGTCAGGCTGACCGCACGGACCTCCGGATGGTTGCGCCAGGCGAGCACGGTGTCGCGGTCGGCATCGACGGCAGGGCGCAGCACAGGGGCACACCTCTCACGTTCACGGGCGGAGGCGTCACCGTACGGGCGCTGCCTGAGCCTGCCGTGGCGGTGAGACGATGCCGGGGCGAACCACAGGTGACGGCTGGGGGTCGGTGCGGACCATCCGGTACGCCTGCCGCAGCGCGGCGTAGAGCGGGTAGGCCCCGATCCGGACCAGCCGGTGCTTGATGCCCGGGTCCGCCGGGTAGCCCGCGGGCCGGTAGCGGCGGTAGTGCACGGCCAGCCGCCGGAAGAACGCCCGCCGCCGGCGGCTGGGCACCCGGCTGTCGTTGCCCGCCACCACCAGCAGGTGGTCGATCATCAAGGTGAACAGCCGGTGCCGCAGCCACGGCTCGGGGTCACGGGCGGCCACCCAGTCGAGCATCCGTTCGTATTGGTCGAAGGCCTCGAAGTGGCGCTCACTGCGGGTCGCGGTGATCGCGCCGAGCCGGCCGATCCGGTAGTGGTAGCAGACCCGGTCGAGCACGCTGATCCGCTCGGCCCCGATCAGCACCGGGTTGCTGAACGGCACGTCCTCGTACCAGCCGGGGAGGAAGCGCAGGCCCAGCTCGGCCAGCAGGCCGCGGCGGACGATCCGGTTCCAGGCGGTGTGCTGGAGCCCGATCAGGCTGGGCAGCGTCGGGTCGCGCAGCACCTGGCTGCTGGCGTCGGCCTCGAGCCGGCCGTTCTCGTGCACCCGCAGGTGATCGACCAGCAGCACGTCCGGCCGGTCGCGGTCCAGGGCCGCCAGCACCGCGCGGACCGAGCCCGGCGGCAGCCAGTCGTCGCTGTCGACGAACCAGACGTACTCGCCGCGGGCGTGCTCCAGCCCGGCGTTGCGGGCCGCGCCCAGCCCGCTGTTGCGGCTCAGGTGCACCACGCGCAGGTCGCCGTGCCGGGCCGCGTACCCGTCCAGCATGTCGCCGCAGCTGTCCGGCGACGCGTCGTCCACCGCGATCACCTCGACCGCCGCCGACTCCGCCGCGCTCAGCCCGGCCCGGATCGATTCGAGGCACTGGTACAGGTAGCCCTCGACGGCGTACACCGGGACGACCACCGACAGCAGCACGGAGTTCATACGGTCACGCTCGACGCCGCAGATGACGAAAGTTCAAACCCCGGTTGGCCGGCACCCGTCGGGGGCGCGGCGGGGCGTTATCGCTCACGATTCCGGCCGTCCGACCGATCAGACGAGTGAAGGTTGAACGAGGGGGCTGATGGATGGGCACTTCCACGGTGCCGGCCGGGTACCGGGACCGGCTCCTGCCGGCCTCGGGCGTCATCGCCGCCCTGGCCGTGCTCGGAGTGCTCGCCGACTACGTGCACCCGTTCGAGCCCAAGCTGCTGCTCTGGCTGCCGTCCATGATCGGGCCGATCGTCCCTTTTCTGGCCTTCCTGCGCACCGCCGGCACCCCGACGCTGCCGGACGCGACCCGGCGGTTCTGGCGGCATCTGACCATCGCGCTCGGCTTCGTCGGCATCGGCGTCGTCGCCCAGGCCTTCGAGGTGCTGTCCGCGGTCGACCCGGCCGGTGGCTCGACCGGGCCGGTCATGCTGGCCTTCTGCACCGCCGGTGTCGCCACCATCATGTACGCGCTGTTCCGCCTCCCGCTGGGCGACCAGACGCCCGGTGAGCTGCTGCGGGTGTTCCTGGACGCGGGCACGGTCATGATCGCGGCGGCCGTCTTCGTCTGGCACTACGCCACCCGCGACGCGCTGAACAACGCCGACCACACCGCCGTCTACACCTCGCTCTTCGTCACCGTGATCGCCCTGCTGGCGGTCTTCGCGGTGACCAAGTTCGTGCTCTCCAGCCACCTCTACGTGCACAACGGCGCGCTCCAGGCCATCGCCGTCGCGATGCTCCTCGGCGCCCTGGGCCCGATGTTCCGGCAGCCGTTCCAGGCGGTCGACCCGCAGCTGATGCCGGACATGGCCAGCACGCCGATCGTCTTCTTCCTGGCCACCCTCGCCGCCGGCCGCCAGCGGCAGGCCGGGCTCGGCTCCCGTCGCGGGCTGGTCGCCCGGCCGCGGCGCTCCTTCAGCGTGGTGCCGTACGTGGCCGTCGCGGCGGTTGACGGCCTGCTCATCGCCGTCACCATGAGCGACGACGTGGACCAGCCGGCGGTGGTGGCCGCGGCGGTGCTGACCACGGCGCTGGTCGTGCTGCGCCAGCTGAACGCGTTCCGCGACAACAACCGGCTGCTGCGCCGGCTGGACCACGGCGCCACCCACGACGCGCTCACCCAGCTGCCGAACCGGGTGCTGTTCCACACCCGGTTGCAGGCGGCCCTGGGCTGCGTCACCGACCGCCCGGTCGCGGTGGCGCTGATCGACCTGGACGACTTCAAGGAGGTCAACGACACCCTCGGCCACGAGGTGGGCGACCTGCTGCTGGTCGGGGTGGCGAGGCGGCTGGCCGGCTGCGTCCGGGCCGGCGACACGGTGGCCCGGCTCGGCGGCGACGAGTTCGTGGTGGTGCTGGACGACGCCGACCCGGCCGCCGCCGACCTGGCCGCCGAACGGATGATGAACGCGCTGAGCCAGCCGGTCTACGCCGACGGCCACGAACTGCCGATCCGGGCCAGCATCGGGATCGCCGACGGCCGGACCGGCGACGAGCCCTCGGTGCTGCTGCGGCACGCGGACATCGCGATGTACGCGGCGAAGAAACTGGCCGGCACGGCATACCTGCACTACGAGCCGAGCATGGCCGCGCACGGCTCCGAGCACGCCCACCTCGGCGCCGACCTGCGCGAGGCCATCGCCGGCGACCAGCTGTTCCTGCTCTACCAGCCGATCGTCTCGCTCGACGACGGCCGGATCCTGGGCTCCGAGGCGCTGGTCCGCTGGGCCCACCCGACCCGCGGCACGCTGGCCCCGGACACCTTCATCCCGCTCGCCGAACGCACCGGCCTGATCGTGCCGCTCGGCCGGTGGGTGATGCGCACGGCGTTCGCCCAGCTCGCGGAGTGGATCGCGGAGCACGGCGAGGACACGCCGGGGGTGCTGAACGTCAACGTGTCGGCCCGCGACCTGCGCGAGCCCGGCTTCGCCGACGGGGTGGCGGCGCTGCTGGCCCAGCACCGGCTGGCCGCCGACCGGATCGTCCTGGAGATCACCGAGACCATGGCCCTGGAACCGGGCCAGTCGATCACCAACCTGCACCGGCTGCGCTCGCTCGGCGTCCGGGTGTCGCTGGACGACTTCGGCACCGGCCACTCGACCCTGACGCTGCTGCACGACTGCCCGATCGACGAGATCAAGCTGGACCGGTCCTTCACCCAGGCACGGATCGACGGCCGCCCGCCGGTGGCGGCCGCGGTGATCCACCTGGCCCAGGCGCTCGGGCTGCACGCGGTCGCCGAGGGCGTCGAGACGGCCGAGCAGGCGGAACAACTGCTGGCGCTGGGCTACACCGCGGCGCAGGGCTACCACTTCGCCCGGCCGATGCCGCCGGCCAAGTTCAGCGAGTTGCTGAGCGGCCCGACGTCACTGATGCCGGTCCCGGAATGGCAGATGACGGGCTGATCGAGGATTGCGGCCCCGGCGGCCGGGTAACCCCCTCTGCGTAGGCCACACACCTGGAGGTCACCATGGCTACCGACGACAAGATCGAAAACAAGTCCGAAGAGCTGACCGGCAAGGTCAAGGAGGGCGTCGGCAAGGCGACCGACAACGAGTCCCTCGAGGCCGAGGGCAAGGCCGACCAGTCCAGCTCCAAGCTCAAGCAGGCCGGCGAGAACATCAAGGACGCCTTCAAATCCTGAGGTACGCGTACCCCCAGGTCCCGTGACGCACCACCCGATCGGGGTGCCGGTCCGGGCCGTTGCGGGTGCGCCGGTCTGAAGAGATCGCACAAACAGGGAATGGCCGCCGTTACCGGCGGCCATTCCTGTCTGTCCGCGGGTCAGATCGCCGGGGTCAGTTCGCGGTCCTCCCGCGGTTGCGGGGTGGCGGCCGGGGGCAGGTCGTGGGCCACCTCGGGGAGCCAGTTCAGCCAGCGGGGCAGCCACCAGTTCTTCTCGCCCAGCAGCGCCATCACGGCCGGCAGCAGGACTGCGCGGATGATGGTCGCGTCCAGCAGGACCGCCGCCGCCAGGCCGATACCCAGTTCCTTGGTGGAGATCAGCGGCAGGGTGGCGAACAGGGCGAAGACCGCCACCATCACCAGCGCCGCGCTCGTGATCACACCCGCCGTCCGGCCGATGCCCTCGGCCACCGCCTGCTTGGTCGCCAGGCCACGGTCGTGGCCCTCGCGGATCCGGCTCAGTACGAACACGTGGTAGTCCATCGACAGGCCGAACAGGATGATGAACAGGAACAGCGGCATCCAGTTGGTGATCCCGCCGCCGGACTTGAAGTCCAGCGCCGACTCGAAGTGCCCGTCCTGGAAGATGAACACCAGCATGCCGTAGGCGGCGGCCACCGACAGCAGGTTGAGCAGCACGCCGGTCACCGCGACGACCACGGACCGGAACGACACCAGCAACAGCACGAACGCCAGGCCGAGCACAAAACCGAACACCCACGGCACCGAGTCCGAGAGCCGCTGGGTGAAGTCCATGTTCTCCGCGGTGTCGCCACCGACGGCCACCGTGGAACCTGCGAGCCGGCCGAAGGTGTCCGGCGCCACGGTCGCCCGGAGGGTGTTGACGGCGCTCTCCGACGTACGGTCGCTGCCGTTGCCGGCCAGGCCGACCGAGACGACCGCGACCGTCCCGGCGGGATTGACCCGCACCTCGATCGGTTCCCGCAGCTGGCCGCCGGCCACCGCGGCCCGGCGGAAGTCGGCCAATGCGGCCTTGAACTCAGGCCCGCGCACCGTCGGCGCCTTGACGACCACCTCGGCCGGCACCACCTCGGTCGGGAACGCCTCGGCGATCGCCACGAACGTCTGCACGACGGGCTGCTTCGGCGACATGTCCTCGATGCTGCCGCCCTTGGTCCGCAGGTCCAGCGCCGGCGAGGCGATCGCAGCGAGCGCACCGACCGCGACGATCGCCGAGATCAGCGGCTTGGCCAACACCACCCGCAGCACCAGCCGCCAGACCCGGCCCTCGCTGGTACGCCGGTACAGGCCCGGGATCTTGATCGCGTCGACCCGGTCGCCCAGCGCCGAGAGCAGCGCGGGGAGCACGGTCAGCGACCCCAGCACCGCCGTGGCGACGACCAGGATGGTGGCCATCCCGAAGCTGACGAACGTGGCGTCCTGGGTGAAGAACATGCCGCCCATGGCGACGATGACGGTGAGACCGGAGATCCAGACCGACCGCCCGGAGGTCTGCGCCGCGATCACCAGGGCGCGGTGCGGGTCGGCGCCGTTGCGGCGCTCGTCGCGTTCCCGGCGGATGTAGAACAGGCAGTAGTCGACGCCGACGGCGAGCCCGACGAGCAGCAGCACGTGCTGGGTGGTGTCGACCGTCGGGGCGAGCCGGCTCGCCCCCGCGAGCAAGCCGATCGCGGCGACGATGGCGGTCAGGGCCAGGCCCACCGGGATCAGCGCGGCGACCACCGCGCCGAAGGCCACCAGCAGAATGCCCAAGGTGACCGGGATGGAGAGCATGGAGAGGCGGGACAGCCCCTCGTCGAGGGTGTCCGAGAACATCTTGTCCCCGCTGGCGTCGCCGGCCTCGGCGATGAAGAGATCAGGATGCCGCCCCTGCACCCCGGCAACGGCGTCCTGCAACGGCTGCACCCGGTCCTCGGCGGTCTCCGGGTCACCCGTCATGGTGAAGCTGATCAGCGTGGCCTGCTTGTCCGGCGAGGTGATCGGCTCGGCGACGGTGTCGACCTCGGCCCGGCCGCCGAGCGACCGGACGACATCAGCGACCGCGGCGTCCCGGCCGGCGCCCTTGACGATGACCATCTCCCCGGCCGGCCGAACCGGGAACCCGGCCTGCTCGACGAGCACCTCGGCCCGCTTCGACTCGCCGTGCCCCTGATCGGACCCGCTGGCCTCGAGCGTCCCGATCTGCCCACTGAGGACGGTGACGCCGACGACAAAGACCAACCAGCCGACGATCGCGAGAGTGCGATGCCGGGCACTCCACAACGCGGCCCGAGCCGCGAATCCGGTGACATTCTCCCTGTGCTTCATGAGGATTGACGCTAGGCAGCCCGCTACCCCGAATCGATCCGGCGAGCAGGCCGGTCCGGGGTAGTGCTAGCCCTACGCCGGGGTCATGACTGGAGATAGGTCAGCACGGCCAGGACGCGGCGGTGTTGTTCCTCGTCCGGGGGCAGGTCCAGCTTCGTGAAGATGTTGCGGACGTGCTTCTCCACCGCGCCCTCGGTGACCACCATCTTGCGCGCGATCGCCGTGTTCGAACGGCCCTCCGCCATCAGCCCCAGCACCTCGCGTTCGCGCGGGGTGAGGTTACGCAGCGGGTCGTCGCGGCGCCGGCGGACCAGCAGCTGGCCCACCACCTCCGGGTCCAGGACCGTGCCGCCGGCCGCCACCCGGGCCAGCGCGTCCAGGAACTCGGCGACCTCGGAGACCCGGTCCTTGAGCAGGTAGCCCATCGCGCCCACCCGGTCGGCCAGCAGGTCGTCGGCGTATTCGACCTCGACGTACTGGGAGAGCACCAGCACCGGGCTGCCCGGCACCTTCCGGCGGGCCTCGACCGCCGCGCGCAGGCCCTCGTCGGTGTGTGTCGGCGGCATCCGGACGTCCACGATGGACACGTCCGGGCGGTGCTCGACGATCGCCTCGACCAGCGACGGGCCGTCGCCGACGGCCGCGACGACGGCGTGTCCGTTCTCCTCGACCAGCCGGCGCAGACCCTCGCGCAACAGCACGGCGTCGTCGGCAATCACCACCCGCATGCCGACGAGCCTATGCGCTGCCCTCCTGTTACAGGGGGAGGGCCACGGTCAGGGTGGTGCCGCCGCCGGCCGGGCTGGTCAGGCTCATCACCCCGCCGGCCGCCTCGACCCGGTCCGACAGCCCGGCCAGGCCGTGGCCCTTGGCCAGGCTCGCGCCGCCCACCCCGTCGTCCGCGACGGTGATCAGCAGGCCGGTCGCCGCCCGCCGGACGCTGACCTGCACCTCACCGGCGTGGCTGTGCTTGGCGATGTTGGTGAGCGCCTCGGCCACCACGAAGTACGCGGTGGTCTCCACCGCCGGGTCCAGCCGGTCGATCGGCGGCGCGTCCAGGTCGACCGGGATGGTGCTGCGGCCGGCCAGCGCGGTCAGCGCCGCCTGCAGCCCGCGGTCGACCAGGATCGGCGGGGCGATGCCGCGGGACAGCGCACGCAGTTCGTCCAGGGTTTCCCGGGTCTGGGCCAGGGCCTCGTCGACCGTCGCCCGGGCCGCCTCCGGGTCGGTGCTGAACTGCTGCTGGGCCCGGCCCAGGTCCATCGCCAGCCGGACCAGCCGCTGCTGCGGGCCGTCGTGGATGTCGCGTTCGAGCCGGCGCAGCGCGGTCGCCTCGGCGGACACGGCCGCCGCCTTCTGCGCCTGCGCGGTGTCCCGGGCCGCCTCGGCCGAGGCCACCTGCTCGCGCAGCTCGTTCACCCCGCTGAGCAGCCCGCGGGCGAAACCCGCCTCCAGCAGAGCCACGCCGCGGATCACCGGGAGCAGAGTGCCGGCGAAGAAGAAGCCGATCGCCATGTGGAAGACGATCCGGGTGGAGTAGTCACTGCCGAGGCCGAGCAGCTCCGGCAGGTCCTGGTTGTCCGGGCCGCGCGGGATGCTCCAGTCCCACAGCGGGAAGGTCAGCCCGCCGAGCGCACCCGCCCACCAGGTGACCGCGACGGCGAAGGCGATCGTGCTGGGAATGAACCGGAACACCCCGTGCAGCAGATCAAGCCACGACTGCCCGTCGCTGAGCGGCTTCAGGGTGCGGCGGACCACACCGGCATCCGCCGCCACGCGCTTGTAGGCCGGGTGCGGCAGCCGGCGGCCGAGCACCGGCGCCAGGCGGGCCCGCTCCACGGTGGCGAAGCCGCGGGCCAGCATGATCGCGCCGGCCAGGATCGGCAGGCCGATCCAGATGACGCTGGTGCCCAGGCCGAGAAAGAAGCCGACCAGGCACAGGACCAACGTGATCAGGCCCAGCGGGAAGCCGACAAGGATGTAGAGGGTGTCCTGCCCCAGGCGGCGCAGCAGACGCTGCGCCAGACCGTGGTCGAACTCGGCGGTGGCGGGAGTGGTGGTCATGTCGTCCACGCTAGGCACCCGATGCCTCCCGACCGATCCCGCTGACCGCCCAGTCGACAGTAGGGTTAACCCGACCCTCCCTCAACCATTTTGCGGGTGTCCGGCGGGCCATGTACCACCAGCACACCGTCGGAAGCGCGGACCCTTCCATGCACTCGGGCACGTGGACGAGCACGGCGGGCGGGTAGTGCCTCATGATCATCGTCGGGCCGCCCGTCCCGTCCCGCGGTCGGCCGGCGCAGGCTGGTACGCGTCGAACCAACCGAGGATGCGGTCGTAGATCGCGTCGTCGCGACCGCTGGCGCGATGCCCGTCAGCGCGGTCGTCGATCATGTCGATCACGCAGGACTCCAGGTAGAGCCGCAGTGATCGGCGATGTACCGCGCCCTGTTCGGCCAGCTCGACCTTGCCGGGCGCGCACGGCCACGGCTCACCGCAGGCCAGGCAGTCCCACGTCGGCCGGTCGGGCTGGTGTGGCGTCCTCGGGACCAGCATCAATGGCCGCCGTTCGCGCGGCGCCGTTGGGCCGGGGTGAGTGCTCCGGCTCGCCCGACCTGGTTGTAGGACTGCGTCGGCAGCGCCGCCCAACTCGGTGCGCTCGGCGTGGGCGGCGGGGTGGTCACTGCGGGCAGGTCGGCGGTGTTCATAGCGCCGAAGTGCGGGCACCACCGGCTCTTGACCTTGAAGCTGATCAGGCCCGCGAGAAACCCCGCCATGAGCGCGCTCGTCGCCGCTATCGCCACCACTGGGATTCACCTCCGCAGACGAGGTGGTTCGTGGTCGTCGCCATGTCCTGCCTTCCGTGATGGGCGAGAGCACGCCGACCTGCGACGTACTGTCACGGTGGTCCCGCCGGTCCGCAGGTTCGTTGGGGTGCGGCGGGGACCGCGTGCCCGGTCTCGATTCCGCGGGTGGCGGCCGGCGTGGTGCGGTGGTCGCCGTGGGCTTCGTTGCTGTTCACCAGGTGTTTCGGTCACAGCGTGGCGGTCCGGTGACCCGGAAATGAAGGCGACAGGCGTCAGCCGCTGTCAGCCGACGCGGCAGGTGTCGGAGTACAACCCGGCAGGCGTACAGCTACTCTGCGCTGATGAGCGTTGAGCCGAAAAGGGCCAGTGAATGGACCATCCACGGCGAACGCGTCGTCGACGACACCCGCCGGGCGGTGCTGAGCATCGCGGACGTGGAGCTACCCGACGGCGTCCGCTTCGAGCAGTACGTTCTGCGTATCCCGGCCGCAGCGATGATCATCGTGCTCGACGACGACGAACGCGTGCTGATGATGTGGCGGCACCGGTTCATCGTGGACCGCTGGGTCTGGGAATTGCCGGGCGGCTACCTCGATCCGGCCGAGGACTCCATGACCTGCGCCGCTCGCGAGGTCGAGGAAGAGACCGGCTGGCGGCCACGCAGCATCGAGCAGCTGATCAGCTTCCAGCCGATGGTCGGCACGATCGACCAGGAGAACATCGTCTACCTTGCCCGCGGCGCCGACTTCACCGGCGCGGCCCCGGACATCAACGAAGCCGAACGCCTGGGCTGGATCCCGCTCGACGAGATCCAGCAGCACATCGACAACGGCACCATCGTCGGCGCCGGCTCCGTCTCCGGGCTGCTCGCCCTGCTGCTGCGCAAGGCGACCGGCAAAATTTAGGCGCTCGCCAGGACCGGCCGGGCCCGCTCGGCGAAGTCCTGCACTGCAGGCAGGCCGACATGCTTGGAGAGACGATCGGCGAGGTCGGTCAGGTAGTCGCGGGCGCGTGACGAGTACAGCCCCTCCGTGGCTTCGACCGCGTCGACACCGACCCGCGCGGCTTCCTCCGGCTCGCCGTTCTGCGTGTGCGCCACGGCGAGCAGGACGAGGTTGAACTGCCGTCCCCGCGCGTACTGCCGGCCGTCCATGTCGAGCGACCGGGTGGCGAACCGGGTAGCGATGTCACCTCTGCCCAGGGCGGTGAAGCAGTGGCCGAACTTGGCCGCCAGGTATGACTCGTCGAAGTAGCCGATCCACTGCGGTTCGCTGGTCCGGTCAGCCTTGTCGAAAAGCGCTTCGGCCCTGCTCAGCGCTGCTGCGCAGGCTTTCTCGTTGCCGCCGACGGCATGGCCTTGGGCTTCGAGGACCGCCGATTCCGCCTCGATTGCGGCGATACCTGCCTCGGCTGCTGCGCGGCTGGCGGCCTTGGCCAGGTCGACCGCCTCGCCGGAGGTCCGCAGGAACGCGGCCTGATGGCTCATCGCCGCCAAGATCTCAGCTCCCAGGGCCCGGTCACCGGCGCCGGCCGCGAGGCGCAGGGCCTGGATCAGGTATCGCTGGGCCAGCCCGTGCATTCCGGCGTCGTACGAAGCCCAACCCGCCAACTGGGTCGTCTCCGCGACCGCGGACAATAACTGGCGCCCGGTCGCCGCGTCGTACCGACCGTTGACCAGCTCGGTGACGTCGGCGTTGAGGAAGCGCACCAGGCTGTCACGGATATGGCCGCCGCCGAACTGGTTGTCCAACGTCCGGTAAGTCGAGGTCATCCGGCGCACGGTCTCGACGTCGGCCGTACCGATCAGCCGCTCACCATTGCCGGCCGGGCGCTCGTCGAGCGACGACATCAGCCAACGCATCGCCGCTGGCAGGAAGGCCGTCGCACTGAAGCCCACCTGCCGAAGAAGGTTCCGCCGCTGCATATCGCCTCGCCAAAGATCAACAGCGACATCTATGCCGTGCCGCCAGTCCGGCGCGAACTCTAGCCCGGGCGGCATGGACATAACCGCTTGTTCGGGCGCGACTGTCCGGGTATCGGTGTCGGCTGACACCTCGGACACCATGGCGGACAACTGGCCGCCCGCTTCGAGAGCCTGATCAAGCAAAACCGCGACGGAGAGGCTCGGTCGTTTGGTCCCCGATTCGAGATCCCACAGATGGCCGTGCGAACAATGGATCATCCCGCCGAGCCGGCGCAGCGACAATCCATGCCGCTCACGCAGCTCTCTGAGCTTGCGGCCGAAGTCGGGATGGGCAACAACAGTCCGCCGCGGCATCAGCCACCCCCAACGATTCAATGAACAGCGACCCCCGTTCCCTATCGGGACCGGGCATCACCGGACACCATAGCTCTCAGCAGTACGCTCCGGAGCCCTCACCGGATGACCAATTGATGGGACTCAGGCCCACTGCTCCTCGACGAGCGGGGCAGTGTTTGGTTGATCACGAAGACTTCGCCAGTTCGGCAAGAACTTGTCCATTAGCTTGGTAAAGCGCGGGCCGTGATTTCACTCAAGGAGATGAGTCATGTCATGGACGACAATGTATTTTAGGCAGTCTGGATGCTTCTTCGCGAGCTCGATGTTAACCAAATGTGCCGGGATTCTCGGTTGCATGACCCCCACTTAGTCTTCATTCGCCTGATCGTCCATCGAGACACGGACACTTTGACAGTCGGATCCGCCGCAACTGCTCTCGATACCAGCGATCGAGCAGTTTACGTCAGCGGCACGTCGGCTGACCGGCGTTCGCCACTGACGCCGGATCGGTAGCCGTCGGCCTGTGTTTGACGGGTCGGCGGTGCATCGGGACGGGTCGCACCAGGCGGGATGTTGCTGGTCAGAGGCGGTTTCGGTCGTACCGAATAATTCTCGGTTTTTCTCGCTCATTGACTACCTCGAAGAGGCATTCGAGGCCGAGATGCGGCCACGCCGCTCGTTGATGGGTCGGCCCGGTGTGGCAGGCGCGTCAACGAGCGGCGATCTGTTCGTGGCCTGTTGGTCAGCGGGTTCGAAGTCGCTGGTTGACCTGATCCAGGTCGAATTTGTCCGGGGTGAACTGGTCGGGGTGGTCCAGGCCGAGCCATTCCAGCCGTTCCTGGTGTTCCGGGTGGTTCGGGTCGGTGAGTACCTCGATCAGGTCCTGGTATCCCCAGATGCCGCCGCAGTCGTCGGGTGGGGCCGCGCGCCGTCCGCCGACACAGACCGGGTAGGTGGTGGCCGGGTCGGCGGGTGTCGTCTTCTCGACCAGGATGTCGTGCTCCCAGTCGTCGCCGAAGTCGTAGGTGTAGCGGATTTTGTCTTTGACCGCGGGTGCGACCTGTTCGAGGGTGACCGGGCCGTCCGAGCGGTGCCCGAGGTCGCGGTCGGCACGTCCGAACTGGCCGTATGCGGTGTCGAAGACGTGCAGGTGTCCGCCGTGCCAGCCGAACGCGGCGAGGATCGTCTGGTGGAGCCGGTTGAGGGTAATGTCGCCGGGTACCAGCAGCCGCCGCCAGATCGGCGGTTTGGCACCGCGCAGACTGACTTTGACCTGGTAAATCGGTGACGGCCCGCTGGACTTCTTGCGTTTGGCCGGGAGTTTCGCCGGTGTTGGCCGGCGGGCTGCGGGCAGGTCGAGGCCGAACGCGGCCGGGCCGCCGGAGTTGCCGATCAGGGCGGCGAACTGTTGGAGCACGTCCATCGCGGTCCGGTCGGCGGTGTGGCCGGACGCGGTCGCGTCGCGCGGCCGGCGAGCGGGAGGCAGGGCCTCCAGGCGGCTGCGGGTGAGTACGGCGAGTGGGGCGTATCCCGGGCCGTCCTCCTCGTCGATCAGCTTCGCATCGACCGGGGCATCGTCGTTCGGTCCGTCCTCCTCGTCGTGGACGGCACGCGCCTCCAAGGCTTGCTCGACATGCCAGCGGAACTCCGGCGCGCCCAGCTTCTTCGTACTGATGCTCACCCCGTCCTGCCGGGCGCCCTGATGGATCGCGGCGACCGCGGTCGGCAACTCCTCGGCATCGAGCAGATAGATCTGTTCCGCAGCGCCACAGTGCTGGTGATCCACCGTGATCATCAGTGCATGGTCGCGGCCGGCCCGCTGAAAGGCGCCGATCAGCACCGACATGATGTCCTGGTCGTCATGCATCCGGGTGAACGGCCCTGACGTCAGCGGCTGGGCCAGATCGTCGGCCCAGGACGGGGCCGGGACGCTGTTGGCGCGCATCCGTGCCGAGGCTGCCCGGGCAGCCTCGGTGACCGGCTTCTCTGCCTCGCCGCCCACCGCACCGATCGCGGTGAGCAGCGTCAGTGCGGCCCGGGTGCCGCGCGCCTCGATCGCTGGGATGAAAGCACCGGCAAACGCCGCCATCATCTCGCCGCCGCCGGCTCGGCTCATCGCCACGAACAACGCACCGGCCAGCTCCGCTTCGAGCGGATCGTCGACCTCGGCCAACGCGGACGCGTCATCGACCAGGTCGGTCAGCATCTGTTCGGGATCCGGTCCACCTTCTGCGCAGTCGGGGCAGCCGCAGGCCCGCTCCGGGCCGGGCACGATGGTGAGATCTGGGCGGCGGGCCCGGCTGGTTCCCCGCTTTGCGGGGCGTCGGCTTGAAGAACTCATCGCGCCAGTCTGCCGAACAGCCGGTGCTCGTCGGGTGACCACCCACCGCCGGGTGAAGGCCCGCAGGCCCGCCGCGGTCTTGGCCGGCGATGCCGTACTGGGCGAAATCCGCCGGGTCCAGCGGGCTGGCCTGTCCGAGGGCGGCGGCGAAGATGCGCCGGTCGAAGCCGGACTTTGCGGTTCGGCCGTCCTCGGTCACGATCAACCGCGCGAAGGTGTCGTAGCGCCGTTCGACATCAACTATGACGCTGACATCCCGGTGCGCCTGGACGACGGCGGTGACGGCCGTGTTGAACGGCGTGCCGGATCACGCCCCCCGCCGGCCCGAGGTGGGCCATCCTGAGGACGTGCGGGATTGGAGCGCGCTGCAGCTCGTGGTGCGGCGCACGATCGACGGGCTGGTCGGTTCCGGCCGGGAGATCGGCGTGCAGGTGGCCGCGTACCTGGACGGCAGGCAGATCGTCAACGCGGTGGCCGGGCTCGCCGACGAGGCCGGCGGCCGGCCGGTCACCCCCGACACGCCGTTCTTCAGCTTCTCCACCGGCAAGGGGCTGACCAGCACGATCGTGCACGTGCTGGCCGAGCAGGGCCGGCTCGACTACGACCTGCGGATCGCCGACGTCTGGCCGGAGTACGGCCGGCACGGCAAGGGCCGCACCACGCTGCGGCACGTGCTGACCCACAGCGCCGGCGTGCCGGTGCTGCCCGGCTACACCATGCCGGAGGACTTCCTCGACTGGGACCGGATGTGCCGCACCATCGCGGCCACCGCGCCGGTGTGGGAGCCGGGCACCCGGCACGGCTTCCACGAGTGGACCTACGGCTGGCTGGTCGGCGAGATCGTCCGCCGGGCCACCCAGCGGCCGATCTCCTGGGTGCTGGCCGAGGAGATCGCCCGGCCGTTGCACGCCGAGCGGGAGCTCTTCTTCGGTGTGCCGGTGGAGCAGCTCCCCCGGGTCGCCCGGCTGAAGGACCGGAACTGGACCGCGGCATTGCAGCTGCTCAGCGAGCGGGTGGAGAACTTCGACAAGATCAACCCGCCCGGGGTCCGCCCCGACTCGACCCTGGCGAACCGCCGCGACATCCTGCGAGCGGACATCCCGGCGGTGGCCACGGTGAGCGCGCGCGCCATCGCCCGGATGTACGCGGCGCTGCTGGGCGAGGTCGACGGGGTCCGGCTGATCTCGCCGGACCGGCTCAAGGAGATCACCACGGTGGCCACCCGCGGCCCGGACTGGGCGTTCGGCGGCGACCTGCCGAAGACCCTCGGGTACGCGGCCCAGGTGGGCGGCACCCGGTTCGGCTGGAGCGGCAACGGCGGCAGCCTGGCGGGCTGCTACCCGGAGCTGGGCCTGGCGCTGGCGGTCACCAAGAACCACCTCGGCATCGGCGGCGACGACCCGATGGAGGGCCTCGCGGCGCTGATCGCCGGGGCGGTCGCCGATCGCAGACCTATCGCCGCACCACGCTGACCGATACCCTATACTTCCCTGTACGGCGGATAATGGGGTGCGATGGGTAACGATATGTACTCGGTCGAGCAGGTGGCCGAGCGGCTGGGGCTGCACGTCCGCACGGTCCGGAACTACATCCGGGACGGCCGGCTGAGCGCGGTCAAGATCGGTAAGCAGTACCGGATCGCCCCCGCCGACCTGCGGGCCCTGACCGGCGAGCAAGCGGCGGCCGGCGCCGGGCACGCCGAGGTGTCGAGCATCGTGCAGATCGACGGCCTCGCGCCCGGCGCCGCCGACCGGCTCAGCACCCTGCTCACCGCCGGTGCCCAGAGCCCCCGCGCCACCGCCGACCCGCTCCGCCTCCAGACGATCTACGACGAGGGAAGGTCCCGGATGAAGATCGTGATCCTCGGTGGCCCCGCCGCCACCGCCGACATCCTCCAGCTGCTCGACGACCTGCTCGGCCCGGAGAACGGCCTGTTCGCCCCGGCAGCCGACCGATGACCGGCACCGAGTGGGTGGAGGAGCGCAACGGCGTACCTGTGCTGGTCTGTGCGGCCGACGGGCCGCCGGTGGCCACCGTGCAGGACGCGCTCGATGTGATCGGCGCGGCCTTCGGCCGGGCCGAGCTGGTCGCCCTGCCCGCCACCCGCCTGGACGAGCGGTTCTTCACCCTCGGCACCGGCCTGGCCGGCGAGATCATGCAGAAGTTCGCCAACTACCGGATCAGGCTGGCGATCGTCGGCGACATCAACGGCCACTTGGCGGCGAGCTCGGCCCTGCGCGCCCTGGTGCACGAGTCCAACCGCGGCAGTCAGATCTGGTTCGTCACCGACCTCGACGAGCTCGACGCCCGCTCCCGACCGTCCGGCCCGGTCGGGGCGCCCGGCCGCCCGTCTTGATCGCTGCCGGGTCTGCTGGTTGGCTGGCCGGCATGACTGCGCTCGGACCCGTCGCCTGGCCGCCTGCCCCGATCCGGACCGGGCGGCTCGTGCTCCGCGAGTCCGCGGCCCGGGACCGTCCGGCGTTCCTCAACCTCTTGGCGTCGCCGCAGGTGAACGCCTACCTGGGCGGGCCCCGGCCGCGCACCGAGCTGGAGCGTGAGCTGCCCGAGGTGCCCGAGCAGTGGCCCGGGAGCTTCGTCGTTGACCTCGACGGGGCGATGATCGGCCAGATCCTGCTCAGGAGGGCCACGGGGCACCGCCGCCCGGCCGCCACGGGTAAGGCCGATCTCGGCTATCTGTTCCTGCCGCAGGCGTGGGGATCTGGGTACGCCACCGAGGCGTGCGCGGCGGCCCTCGACTGGTTCGACAGCGTCCTGCCCGGCGAGCCGGTGGTGCTCACCACCCAGAGCGCCAACGCCGGCTCGATGCGCCTCGCGGCCAAGCTGGGGTTCACCGAGGTGGAGCGGTTCCAGGCCTGGGACGCCGAGCAGTGGCTCGGCCTGCGCCCACCGCCCAGCTAGCGAAGCTCGTAGACGGTCACCGGGCCGGCCGAGTAGCGGACCCGCGCCAGCCGGGCCAGCTCCGGTGCGACGGCGCCGGCCCGGCGGTCGGCGAGCAGCCAGACCACCCCGTACGCCCGCAGCCGCGCCAGATCCGCCGGGGCCGCGCCGGTGAACGCCCGCTGGTTGAGGGCGTACTTCGCCGGGTCCGGCGGCGGCTGGAGCACGTACTTGCGCCCACCCACGCCGTTGGCCGCGACGGTCGCGTCCGAGTAGGCCCAGCTCTCCACCAGCGTGCGGCGCCCGCCGAGCCCCGCGACCCAGAAGGCGCGCGCGTCACACGGCTGGTAACGGTTCATCGGCACGCAGTGCACGTTCGTCGCCACCACGTCGTCCGCGGCCGCGTGCCCGTCCAGCCACAGGGCGGCCCGCATCTCCTCCTGGGTGACCATCCGGGCCGGCGCCGGCGGTTCGACCGGTTCCGCCGTCAGCGCCGTGATGCTGACGGTCGTGCCCGTCGCGATGCTCGCGCCGAGCACCGCGGCCGGCACCGCGACCAGCAGCGCCCGCAGGTTGCGCCGCAGCACCAGCACCAGCACGGCCGCCACCAGCACGCATCCGGCCGTGCGCAGCACCGGCAGGGTGAGCGCCCAGGCCCAGCCGCGCTGGGTGTTCTCGCCCGGCAGAGCCACCGCGGGAGCCAGCACCGCCCAGAGCCCGCCGGCGGCCAGCCCGGCCACCGGCACCCACCAGCGGCGGACCCGCTCGGCGAGCATCCACCCGGTCAGCACCACCCCGAGCGGTGCCGCGCACAGCAGGAAGTAGAGCTGGCTGGCCGAGGGGTGCCAGAGCAGCAGCGCGGCGCCGAAGCCCGCGAGCACCGTGCCGCCCAGCAGCCAGGCCGCCGGATCCGAGCGCCCGCGCAGCGCGAGCAGGCCGAGCAGCCGCGGCGTCTGCATCAGCAGCCACCAGACGACGATCCCGGCGACGAAGGCCGCCCCGGTCAGGCCGATCCCTTGCAGGCCCGGCGGGAACAGGCCGCCGGGCGTCACCCCGTCATCGACGCCCCAGGTGGTGTTGTACGGCTCCATCCATCGCAGCAGGCTCAGCGGCTGGACGCCCAGCGTGCCCGCGCCGCCGCCGGCGAACAGCCGGGCGCCGGCCAGCATGACCACGACCAGGAGCGCCAGCAGGCCGGCCACCGCACGTGGCACCCGCCGATCCTGCCGCCAGCGCACCAGGCCCGCCAGCGCCAGCCCGGCGACCAGCGGCGGCAGTGCACTGGACTTGGCGCCCGCGCACGCCAGCGCCAGCGGCGGCACGAGGAACCAGGCCCGGCCCGCCGGGTGGCCGCGCACCACGTCGGCCACGATCGCGACGAGCAGGACCAGCAGCGGCATCGCGTACGTCTGCGACGGGCTCGCGAACGCCAGCGACGCACCCCCGTACGGTGCGACCGGCGCGCCCAGCGTGAGCGGCAGCCCCGCGAAGGCGACCGCACCGGCCAGCGGCCCGGCCCACCACTTCCCGCTGAGTTCCCGGGTCAGCGCCGCGATCACCACGACCGCGACCGCCCCGACCGGCACCATCCACAGCCGCAGCAGCACGGTCGCCGCCGGGATGCCGGTGCTCATGCTCGCGACGGCCATGTCGGCGTCGGAGAGGTAGTGGTATCGCAGCGGGTCGCCGGCCAGCTGCGGCACCTCGAACGGCATCGAGCGGGTCATCTCGTGCACCAGCGCGAGGTGGTACATCAGGTCCGGGTAGTAGATCGTGTCCGCCGGCGGCAGCGGCGTGCCGGCCCAGGCCGCCGCCCCCGCCGCGATCACCAGCACCAGCGCCCCGCAGGTCAGCCAGGACCAGGCCGGCGGCAGTGGCCGGGGCTCGGCGATCCGCCAGTGCCGGCGCAACGCGGGCACGGCCAGGAACACCACCGGCACCAGCACCGGCCAGTACGGCAGCAGCACCTGCCACCCGGTCGCCGCCGCCAGCGCCCAGCCGCCGAGCTGGAGCACCAGCCCGGTGGCCGCGCCGTAGCCGAGGTCCTCGGGCAGGTTGCCGCGGCTGCCCCGGATCGCCCGGTGCACCAGCGTGCCCGGCAGCACCACGCCGGCGAACAGGTAGAGCCCGTAGCGGACGATCTCCCGGTCCGGGACGTCCGCCCAGTGCCACGCCCCGGCCAGCAGCGCGCCGACCAGCAGCCACGGCAGCACCGCCAGGAGCCGGTGCGCGGTGGTGCAGGGTGCGGCCCGCGGGACGACGGCGGGACGGGACAGCAGTGCGGTCACCGGCGCCCGGCCGCGGAGCGTTGCCGCGGGATGTCGAGCTGCCCGTCGCCGGTGGCCGAGTCGAATCCGATGTGGAACGTGGGGCGGTTCTGCACGGTGCGGTAGATCCGGGCCACGTACTCGCCGAGCAGGCCCAGGCAGATCAGCTGCACCGCGGAGAGCATCAGCACGGCGAGGAAGAGCGACGTCCAGCCCGGGATGACCGTGCCGTTCGACCACACCACGAGGCCGAAGATCATCAGGGCCAGGCAGGCCGCGAAGGCACCGAGGCCGAGCCAGGTGGCGATGCGCAGCGGGGCCGCCGAGAAGTTCGCGGCGCTGTCCCAGGCCAGCCCGACCATCTTGCGCAGCGGGTACTTGGTCTCGCCGGCCGCGCGCCGCTCGCGGGCGTACCGGACCGAGCCGGAGGCGAAGCCGAGCGACGGCACCAGCAGGCGGTAGACCGGCGCGCGTTCGGGCAGGCGCTTGAGCACCTCGACCACGTCCCGGCTGAGCAGCCGGAAGTCGCCGGCCTGGGCGGGCACGTCGGCACCGACCAGCCGGCGCATCACCCGGTAGTAGGCCCCGGCGGTGTGCCGCTTGAAGGCGGTGTCGGTGCTGCGGTCGGCGCGGACGCCGTACACGACGTCGAGGCCGTCTTCCCGGGCCACCCGCAGCATCTCGGCGATGGTCTCCGGCGGGTCCTGCAGGTCGGCGTCGATGCTGACCACCCAGTCGCCGCGGGCGCGCTGCAGCCCGGCGGTCAGCGCGGCCTGGTGCCCGCTGTTCCGCCGCAGCTTGACCAGGCGCAGCTCGGGCCAGGTCCGGCCGTGCTCGAAGAGCAGCGTCGCGGTCCGGTCCGCGCTGCCGTCGTCGACCGCGACCACCTCGTAGGGGACGCCGAGACCGTCGAGCGCCGGCCGGAGCCGGTCCACGAGCGCGGGGATCACCGCCTCCTCGTTGAACATCGGCACGACGACCGACAGGACGGTGCTGTCCACGGCATCCCCTACGTCTCGAGCGTGGTCAGCCGCGTGAACTCCCGCGGCAGGTCGTAGCCGTCCCAGATGGCGCTGAAGGTGAGCGCGGCACCGAACGGCACGATCCGGTCGACGCCCCGGCCGCCCAGCGCGGCGGCGAACGCCCGCAGCTCGTCCGGTGCGAACCCGAAGTGGCTGACCGTCTGGTCCTGCCTGGTCATCGCCGGCACCAGGTCCTCGAGCCGGTCCACGGCCGCGAACGGGAACGCTCCCGCCCCGATCCACCGCCGCGGCGCGTCCGCCACCCCGGCCAGCGTCAACGCGGTCACCGCGTTCTCCGGGAAGGCCAGCGCCGTGGCCGCGCCGGTCGCCGCCAGCCCGTACGCGTGCACCCGCTTCTCCACCGCCATCGCGGGGTCCACGGTCCAGCCCCGCCGCGCGACCGCCTCGCCGAGCAGCGTCAGGAACTCCTCGGCGACCCCGGCCGGGTCCCCGCCGACCAGGAACACCGTGCGCGGCGAGGAGCAGGCGGCCTGGTCGAACCAGTACGCGTCGTTGGCGAACCCGAGCACCGCGGCCCGCTTGCCGGCCGGCTCGGCGGCCCGCCAGCCGGGCACCGACAGCACCGCCCAGCTGGTCCGGTCCGGGAAGGTCAGGTCCCGGGCCGACGGGCGCAGCGGGTGCGCGCGGATGCTCTCCACGGCCGCGTCGCCGCCCCAGATCACCCGCAGATCGCACCAGGCGCTGAGGGCCGCGGTGATGGCGTCGTCCCGGCCGTAGGTGACCATCCGCTGGGTCCGGCCGATCACCGGGTCCGTGTCGGCCAGGGTCGCGTTCAGCGTCTCCAGCACCGTTTCCGCGGCGCCGGCGGACCGCGATGAGATCCGCACCACGTTGTGGTTGCCGGCCAGCGCGGACAGCGCCCAGGAGTACACGAAGATGGTGTCCACATTGGCCGGTGGCACGTGGAAGACGTTGCCCCTGGGGAAGACCAGCGCGTCCGGGCGCCGGAGCCGGGCCGCGACCCGGGTGAGCTCGGCCGGGCGCAGGAAGAAGCCGAGCGAGCCCAGCTCCGGGTGCCGGCGGGCGACCGCGGGCGCGAGCAGCTTGCGCGCGAACCGGGACAGGAAGTCGACGATCCGCGGGTCACCGACGTCGAGCCGGTCCGCCGACGGGGCCGTCAGGTCACCGGGATCACCGAACCGGAATCTCATGCCGCCGCCCGGTAGGTGTCGCTGCATCCGCGCGCCTCGGCCCGCGGCAGCCGGCCGAGCACCGAGAACCGCTTGCCCGGCCAGTCGCCGTCGTCGATCCCGTGCACCACGCCGAGGTCCTCGGTGAGCAGCACGTGCCCCGGGTACGAGGTCGGCAACGTGCTCACCACCTCGATCAGCCCCGGCTCGCCGACCGGCTGCTCGGCCCAGGTCTGCGGGTTCCGGATGATCACGTCGGCGAAGTCCGGGCAGTACAGCGAGCCGCCCGACGGGCCCTCCAGGAAGATGGTGCCGATCTGCTCGACCATCCCGTAGAAGTTGTGGCTGTGCACCAGCCCGGTGTCCTGGGCCAGCCGCCGCCGGAAGGCCTCCGGCGACACCGACTGGTCGACCAGCTTCTTCCAGCCGCCGGAATGGATCAGGATGCCGTTGCTCAGGTCCAGCCCGTGGTCCCGGGCGACCTCGTAGAGGTGCAGCCAGACCAGGTAGGTGAAGCCGAAGATCAGGAACGGCGCCTGCCCGTGCGCGGCCAGGAATGCCCGCAGCGCGGCCAGGTCGGGCGCCCCGGCCTCGTCGAGCGCCCACACGTGCTCGCGCCCGAACGTCGCCATGCCCAGCACCCCGGCGCCGCGCGCGCTGAACGACCGCCGGTCCTTGAGCAGCGACCGGGTGTCGACCAGCAGCATCGGCAGGCGCTTGGGGCCGAGCACGGCCTGCAGGGTCGCGCCGAGCTGGCGGGTCTGCGTGGCCGCGGCGGCCTTGTCCAGGTAGATCCGGCTGACCTCGCCAGTGGTGCCGCTGGAGGTCAGCACCTTGAACACCGCGTCGTCCGGGATGCTCTTGAGGGTGAGGTTCTTGAACAGCCGCACCGGCAGCCACGGCAGCTCGGCGACCGTCGCGGCGCCGGCGTACCCGGCGGCGGCGAGTATCCGGTCGTAGGGCCCGCACCGCTCCCGGTGGTGCTCGACCAGGCCGGCGAGCTCCTTGAGCAGCAGCACCTCCCGCTCGGCCTGGGGCAGACTGAACACCGTCACAGCAGGGCCTCCAGGGACCGGTAGTCGATCTTTCCGGTCGGCAGCAGCGGCAGCGCGTCGATGCCGCGGACGTCCAGGCCGGAGAAGTGGGTGTCGAGGAAGCCGGCCAGCTCGCCGCGCACCGAGCGGGTCGCAGTGGCGTCGGCGCCCTCCAGGAACACGTGCAGCCGGTCGTCGCCGGCCACCGCCGCCACCGGCCCGTGCGGCGCCAGCGTGCGTTCCACGTCGTCGAGGTTGACCCGGACGCCGAAGACCTTGCCGATCCGCTTGCGCCGGCCGGTCAGGAACAGGAACCCCTCGTCGTCGAGGTGGCCGAGGTCGCCGGTGCGCAGGACGCCGCCCAGTTCGTCGCCCCGGGCCAGGTCGGCCGCGCTCTCCGCGTACCCCATCATCACGTTGGGTCCGGTGTAGACGACCTCGCCGTCCGCGATCTCCAGGGCGCCGCCGGGGATCGGCAGGCCGGCGGAGCCGAGCCGGTCGGCGATCCGCTCCGGCGGCAGCACGGCCATCCGGGCGGTGGCCTCGGTCTGGCCGTACATGACAAAGAGCCGGCCGCCGACGGCGGTCATCCGGCCCGCGAAGTCCTCGACCAGCTCGGGCCGCAGCCGGCCGCCGGCCTGGGTGAGGGTGCGCAGGCTGGGATACCGGGCCGGGTCGAAGCGCAGCCGGCGCAGCATCTCGTACTGGTACGGCACCGCGGCCAGCGACGTCACGCCGTGCGTGCCGACCGCGGTCCAGAAGTCGCGTTGCAGGATGCCGCCGCGTTCCAGCAGCACGGTCGCGCCGGCCAGCAGGTGGCTGTTGAGCACCGACAGCCCGTACGTGTAGAAGAGCGGCAGCGTGGTCGGCGCGACGTCGTCCGGGGTGATCCCCAGGCTCTGCCCGATCGCCGCGGCGTTGGCCAGCACGCTCGCCCGGGAGAGCCGGACCAGCTTCGGGTTGCCGGTGGAGCCGCTGGTGGTCAGCAGCAGCGCCAGGGCGGGGTGCGGCTCGACCGCGGGGGTCTCGCGCACCCAGCCGTCCTCGGCGGCCCGGTAGCCGTCCGGCGGCGCCGTCGTGACCCCGGTGACCAGGATCGGCGCGAAGCGGTCGAGCAGCGCCGGCAGCAGGGTGCGCTCCAGGTCCGGGTCGAGCAGGGCCAGCGGGCGCCGGGCCGCCAGGGCGCCCAGATACAGCTCGACCGCGTCGAGGTCCGTCGGGGTCAGCGCGAAGATCACGCCGGGCGGGCGGCGGGCGAGCCGCGCCGCGACCGCGTCCACCCGGGCCCGGTCCAGCGTCCGGCCGGTTTCCGCGTCGACCACCCGGGCCCGCGGATGCAGCAGGTTCACAGCGTGAGTCCCCCGTCGACCCCGAGCACCTGGCCGGTCACGAACCGGGCCCGGTCACCGAGCAGGAACGCCACCACGTCGGCGACCTCGTCGGCCTCGCCGAGCCGGCCGAGCGCGGTGTCCGCGATGCGCTGCCCGCGCCCGGCGTCATCCAGAGTGGACAGCATGTCGGTGGTGATGAAGCCGGGGGCGACCGCGTTGACCCGGATGCCGCGCGGGCCCAGCTCCTTGGCCGCCGACCGGGCCAGGCCGCTGACCGCGGCCTTGGACGCGGCGTAGATCGCCTGTCCGGCCGCGCCGGCGGTCCCGGTGACCGAGGACACCAGCACCACCGCCGGGGTACGGCCCCGCCCGAGCAGCCGCACCGCGCCCTGCAACGTGTACGCGGCCCCGACCGCGTTGACCGCGAAGAGCCGCTGGACCGTGGCGTCGTCGGTCATGCCGAGCATCCCGGCGGCGTGCGTGCCGGCGTTGACCACCAGCGCGTCGAGGCGTTTCCAGGTGTCGAAGGCCAACCGCATCAGCGTCCTGCTCGTCGCCGGGTCGGCGATGTCGCCGTGCGCGGGCAGCACCCGGACGCCGTACTTGCCGGCCAGCTCGGCCGCGACCTCGGCGATCGGGTCCGCGCGGTGGCCGTGCACGATGAGCTCGTGGCCGTCCTCGGCGAGGCGCCGGGCCACCGCGAGACCGATGCCGCGGGAGGCCCCGGTCACCACGGCCACCCGCTCAGCCATCGAGCGCCACCCCGTATTTACCGAGAATTCGCGTGGCCTCGGCAAAACTGGACATATTGATCACGTCATCGGTATCGATCATTACCGAGAATTCATCTTCGATCGCGGCCACCAGCGACATGTGCGCGAGCGAATCCCACTTCTCGCTGTCCTGGTAATGCAGGTCGTCCACGTCGGCGCCGGCCGGCAGATCCAGCGCCGTCCGGAACACCTCACGCAGTCGCTGCAGCTCATTCACGGTGTGTCTCCCAGGGGGCATAGGTCGGAGGACACCACCTTGCCGCAGCGGTCGCGACGCCGCGACCACCGTCAGCTGAACTCGACGTGAATTGCGTTTGGCTTCTTTATCGGTCCGAAGAATTGTCACGTCGCGCCGCTATGCTGCCAAACCGAACCCATGCCCGGCGCTCTTTGGGAGCAATTGATGAGTGTGTTGAGTGGATCGTCGATCCTGGTCACCGGCGCGACCGGCTCGTTCGGCAAGGCCTTCCTGGGCCACGCCCTGGCCGAGCTGGACCCGCAGCGGATCGTGGTGTTCAGCCGCGACGAGCTGAAGCAGTACGAGGTCCGGCAGATGTTCGGCGACGACCCGCGGCTGCGGTTCTTCATCGGCGACATCCGCGACCTGCCCCGACTGGAGCGCGCCATGCACGGCGTCGACCACGTCGTGCACGCCGCCGCCCTCAAGCAGGTCGACACCGCCGAGTACAACCCCTCGGAGTACGTGGCGACCAACATCAACGGCTCGCAGAACGTCATCGACGCCGCGATCAACGCCGGGGTCCAGCGCGTCGTCGCGCTCTCCACGGACAAGGCGTCCAGCCCGATCAACCTGTACGGCGCCACCAAACTGGTCGCCGACAAGCTGTTCATCGCCGGCAACCACTACGCGGCGACCCACCCGACCCGATTCTCGGTGGTCCGCTACGGCAACGTGATGGGCAGCCGCGGCTCGGTGGTGCCGCTGTTCCGCCGGCTCAACGCCGAGGGCAGGAGCCTGCCGATCACCGACAAGCGGATGACCCGGTTCTGGATCAGCCTGGACGCCGCGGTGAAGTTCGTCGTCGACTCGTTCGACGTGATGCAGGGCGGCGAGCTGTTCGTGCCGCGCATCCCCAGCATGCGCATCCTCGACCTGGTCGAGGCCGTCGCGCCGGAGGCGCCCACCCACGAGATGGGCATGCGGCCGGGCGAGAAGCTGCACGAGGAGATGATCGCGGCCGACGACAGCCGGCGCACGCTGCGCTTCCCGGACCGGTACGTGGTGCAGCCGGTCGTCGCCAGCTGGGGCTACCGGACGCCCGCGGGCGGCGAGCGGGTCCAGGACGGCTTCAACTACCGCTCCGACAACAACGACCTGTGGCTCGAAGTCGACGAGATGCGCGCCCTGGTCGAGGAGAACTGATGCTGCCGTACGGGCGGCAGAACGTCACCGACGCCGACGTCGAGGCGGTGGCCGCGGCGCTGCGCAGCGACTGGCTGACCACCGGCCCACGGGTCGAGCTGTTCGAGCACGACCTGGCCCGGATCGCCGGCGCACCCTGCGTCGCGGTCAGCAACGGCACGGCGGCGCTGCACACGGCGTACGCGGCGGCGCGGATCGGGCCGGGCGCCGAGGTCGTCACCACCCCGATGACCTTCGTGGCCACCGCGTCGACGGCCGCCATGCTGGGCGCCACCGTGGTCTTCGCCGACGTCGAGGAGGACACCGCGAACCTCGACCCGGCGGCGGCCGAGGCGGCGGTGACCTCACGGACCCGGGCCGTCACCGCGGTCGACTACGCCGGCCACCCGGCCGAGTACGACCAGCTCCGCAAGGTCGCCGACGAGGCCGACGCGGTGCTCATCGCGGACGCGGCGCACGCCATCGGCTCGACGTACCACGGCCGCCCGGTCGGCACGCTCGCCGACCTGACCACGTTCTCGTTCTTCCCGACGAAGAACCTGACCACCGGCGAGGGCGGCGCGGTCGCGGCCACGGTGCCCGAGCTGCTGGACCGGGCCCGCAGCTTCCGGACCGTCGGGCTGGTGCGGGACCGGGCCCGGCTGCGGCACTCCGACGAGGGCGGCTGGCATCAGGAGGTGCCCGAGTTCGGGCTCAACTACCGGCTGCCGGACGTGCTCTGCGCGCTGGGCAGCTCGCAGCTGCGGCGGCTGCCGGCGTTCAAGGCGCGACGGACGGCGCTCGCCGAGCGGTACGACACCCTGCTCGCGGGGGTGCCGGGGCTGCGGCTGCCGGCCCGGCGGGCCTGGGCTGACCCGATGCGCCACCTCTACCCGGTGCGGATCGAGGGCGGCCGGCGGCGTGAGGTGTACGACCGGATGCGGGCGGCCGGGATCGGCGTGCAGGTCAACTACGTGCCGGCGTACTGGCACCCGGTCTTCGAGGATCTGGGCTACCGCCGGGGCATGTGCCCGGTGGCCGAGCGGTTCTACCGCGAGCAGCTGTCCCTGCCGCTCTTCGTCGACCTCAGCGACGCGGACCAGGACCGGGTGGCGGACACCCTGCGCACCATCGTGGAGAGCTGAGGCCGTGCACCACGCCAACCACTTCTACGGCCACGCGCACGTGCTGGCCGAGTACTGCGGGCTCGATCCGGCGGCGCCACCGCGGATCGACGGGTACGTGCAGCACGGCTGGAACGTGGGCGACGGGCTCGGGCCGGGCACGCCGTACGTGCCGGGCCGGCCGATCTTCGTGTGGTCCGAGCAGACCCGGCGCCGGTCCTGGTCGATGGGGCGCCGGTACCCGACGGTGATCGGCGCGCCGTTCCTCTACCTGCTGGCCATGCGTCCCGCCGCGGAGCAGCCCCGCGAGGGCACGATCTGGTACCCGTTCCACGGATGGGAGGGCCAGCACGTGGCCGGCGACCACCAGCGGCTGCGGGACGAGATCCTGGCGACCGAGGACGGCCCGGTCACCTTCTGCTTGTACTGGCACGAGTACCGCAACGCCCGGGTCCGCCGCACCTACGAGCGGGCCGGCCGGGTCATCTGCCACGGCTACCGCGGGCTGCGCTGGCAGGACACCGACGCCAACTTCCTCCAGCGCCAGCTCACCGAGCTGCGCCGGCACCGCCGGGTGGCGTCCAACCGGCTCAGCAGCGCCGTGCTCTACGGCGCCGCGGTCGGCTGCGAGCCGGCCGTCTACGGCAACCCGATGCAGCTGGCCGGCGAGGTCACCGTGCTCGCCGAGCGGATCCGCCGGCAGTGGCCGGAGCTGCACGGCACCCACCCCGATCCGGCCGCGGCAACCAGCTCCGCGCTGAGCGAGCTGGGCGCCGGCCAGCTGGCGTCCCCGGCCGAGCTGCGCGCGGTCCTGGGCTGGCACCGGGCGCTGGTGCCGGCGTGAACCCGGTGCGGCTCATCGGCGGCGAGATGGCCGGCTGGACCGACCCCTCGCCCGTCTCCGGCGCGCTGGCCGGCCGGCTGCTCGACCTGCTGCGCCCGCTGGTGCCCGAGGACGGCCGGGTGCTGGTCGCCGGCCCCCACGCACCTTCCCTTGTGGACGTTCTCGGCAGCTTCGCCTCGGTCACCTGCCTGGTCCGGTCCCAGTCCGACGCCCTCGCGCTCGGCGGGCACTGCGACACCGTGCTCTGCGGCACGCTGGCCAAGCTCACCGACACCGACCGGTACGACGTGGTGGTCGCCCTGGACGGGGTGGACCGGCTCTGCTCGCCGGAGGGACCGCAGCACGACTGGGCCGAGAGCGTCCGGGTGTTGCGCCGGGCGCTGCGTCCCGGCGGTGCCCTGCTGCTCACGGTGGAGAACGAGCTCGGCGTGCACCGGCTCGTCGACCGCGGGCTGGCGACCTCGGGCGACCGTTCCTGGTCCCCGCTCGGCGAGTTCGGCACGAAGCCCGGCACCCCGGCCCGGCTGGCCGAACGGCTGACCGCCGACGGGCTCACGGTCGGCTGGCTCGCCTCCGCCTGGCCGCTGCCCACCGCGCCGAGCCTCGCCGTCGCCGTCGAGGTGCTGCGCGACGGGCCGGCCGGCGCGCTCGCCGCGGCTGTCACGGGCGCGGTCGCGGTCGCGTACGCGGACCAGCCGGTGCTGGCCGACCCCCGGCGCCTCGCCGCGGCCGCCGTGCGCGCCGGGCTGGGTCCGGAGCTGGCACCGGCCTGGCTGGTCCTGGCGGTCCGCGGCGACCGGGCGCCGACCGCGCTGCCCGGCGTGCTGACCGCCGACGGCCCCACGGGCGCCCTGCCCAGCGGCCGGCTCGTCGAGGAGCTGCTGATCACCGCCTGCCTCGGGCACGACCTGCCGGAACTGCGGCGGGTGCTGGGCTTGTGGGCGCTTCGGCACCCGGGCGCCGGCTTCGACAACCTGGTGCTGGACGGCGACACCCTCCACCTGCTCGACCCGGCCCGCCCCAACCGGGAACCGGGCGTGGTGCTGCACGGCTTCGCCCGCACGCTGCTCACCGGCGGCTACGCCCAGCCCTGGCCGGCGGCTGCCGACGTGCCCGCCCTCACCGCGATCCTGCTCGCCGTCGCCGGTCTCGGGCCGGAACCGCCGGACTGCCCGGAGCCGGGCCCGGCCGAGCCGCGGCCGGTGCGCGAGCACGAGGAGCAGGTCCGCCGGTTCGAGCACCGGCTGGCCGAGGCCGCGGACCAGCTCCGGCACACCGAGATCGAACTGGCCAAGCGCGAGGCCGAGCTGCGCCGGGCCCGGCTCCAGATCGCCGCGTTCAGCGGCACGGTCGGCTACCGGCTCACCCGGCTCGGCGCCCGGGCCGCCCGCCAGGCCGTCCGAGCAGTACGCCGTTCCGACCCCTCCTGAAGGACTGCAATCATGCGAACCATCGGCATCGTCCAGGCCCGGATGGGCTCCTCCCGGCTCCCCGGCAAGGTGCTGCGCCGGCTCGGCGGCCGGACGGTGCTGGACCGGGTGGTCCGCGCCGCCCGGGACAGCGGCGTCCTCGACGACCTGGTCGTGGCCACCACGATCGAACCGGCCGACGACGCGGTGGCCGAGGAGTGCGCGGCCGTCGGCGTCGCCGTGCACCGCGGCCCGGTCGACGACGTGCTGACCCGCTTCCTGGGTGTGCTGGACGAGTGCGCGTACGAGTCCGACGCGGTGCTGCGCTTCACCGCCGACTGCCCGCTGCTGGACCCCGAGCTCATCATGCTGGCCTGCAACGTCTTCGCGGCCACCCCGGGGCTGGACTACCTGAGCACGTCCATCGCCCGGACCCTGCCGCGGGGGCTGGACGTGGAGGTGGTCCGCACCGAGGTGCTGCGGCAGGTGGACAAGCTCGCCACCGACCACCACCGCACACACGTCACCTCGTACGTCTACTCACACCCGTACGACTACGCGGTGCTCGGCCTGACTTTGCAGCCGGACCTCTCGCACCTGCGGCTGACCCTGGACACCGAGGACGACTGGCGGCTGATCGAGGCGGTGGTGGCACACTTCGGCGACCGGCCGGTGCCCGTGCGTACCCTCGCCGACTGGCTGGCCGGCCGGCCGGAGCTGGCCGTGCTGAACGCGCACGTCCGGCAGAAGGAGCTGGCGCAGGCGTGACGATCACCGTGGGGATCCGTTGTGACGCCGGGCCGCAGACCGGCGTCGGCCACCTGGTGCGCTGCGTGGCGCTGGCCGAGGAGCTGACGGCGCGCGGCACCGCCGTGCACTTCCTCAGCGACCTGGGCGGGCTCGACTGGGCGGCGCGCCAGCTCACCAGCCGCGGGCTGCCCTGGCACCCGGCGCCCTACGACACCGTCGGGCTGATCGCGGCCGCCACCCGGCTCGACCTGGACGCCGTGGTGCTCGACTCCTATCAGCTGCCGCCCGCGCACTCCCGGGCACTGCGGGCGAGCGGCCGGACCGTACTGGCCATCGTGGACGGTGACCTGCGCGGTCAGGAGGCAGACGTCTACGTCGACCAGAACCTGGACGCTGAGCTGAGCACTCCCCCGCTGCCCCCGGGCGCGCTCCGGTTGGCCGGGCTCGACTACGCGCTGCTCCGCCGGGTGATCCGCGACCGGCGTCCGGCCACGACCCCGGTGCCGGGCTCCGGACGTACCCCCGAGGTGGTGGCCTTTTTCGGCGGCACCGACGCCTACCGCGCGGCCCCGGTCATGGGCCGGCTGCTGCTCCGCACCGGGGTGGCCTGCCGGGCCACGATCGTGGCCGCCGACGACAGCCTGCGCCACGAACTGCTCGCGCTGCGGCCCGGACCCGGACAGCGGCTCGAGGTGATCTCGCCGACGGACCGGCTGCCCGCACTGCTCGCGGAGGCCGACCTGGCGATCAGCGCCAGCGGCACCTCAACCTGGGAGCTGCTCTGCCTGGGGCTGCCGGCCGCCCTGGTCTGGGTGGTGGAGAACCAGCTCATCGGGTACGGCCGGACCACGGCACGCGGCCTCGCGGCGGGCCTGGGCCACCTGCCCGCCCTGGCCGCCGGCGGGGACGACGCCCGGGACGCCGTCGACGTGCTGCGCGAACTGCTGATCAGCACCACCGCCCGGACGGCACTGGCCGGCCGGGCCTGGGCCGCGGTCGACGGGCTCGGCACCGCCCGGGTCGCGGACGCCCTGCTCACCCGCTCATTGCGGGCGCGTTCTCACGTGGCCGGAGGGCCTACTGCCGATCAAACGCCTGGGTAGGCTGTACGCATGCTTACCAGGCTCGAGGTCGAGGGCTTCAAAAATCTGCTTGATGTACAGGTGGAATTTGGTCCGTTCACCTGCATCGCAGGCGCGAACGGCATCGGAAAGTCCAATATCTTCGACGCCATCGAATTTCTCGCGTACCTGGCCACCGACACCCTGGTGGAGGCATCGCAGCGAGTGCGGGGCGCCTCCGGCACGCGGGGCGGTGACCCCCGCGACCTCTTTTGGGATGGCTACCGCGACCATCAGCGGCAGATCACGCTGGCGGCCGAGATGATTGTCCCGGCGGAGGTGGAGGACGACCTGGGCGCACCAGCGCGCGCGACCGCGACGTTTCTTCGCTATCAGATAGTCCTGGGATATTCAGCGCCGGAAGGAGAGGGCAGCGTTGGCCGGCTGAGACTGATCGGCGAGGAACTCCGGCATATCAACAAGGGCGAGGCGAGCAAACATCTGCGTTTCGAGCACGCCGCAGCAACGTTTCGAGACGCGGTTGTGCACAATCATCGCAGAGGCGGAGCATATCTCTCCACCGAAGATCGCGAAGGCGGCACGGTAATTAACGTGCACGGCGACGGAGGCAGCTTCGGCAAACCACAGCCCCGAGCCGCCGCCAGAGCAGGTCGCACCGTGCTCAGCACCGTCGCAACCAATGACCACCCCACTATTCTCGCCGCTCGCCGCGAAATGCAGAGCTGGCGAAGGCTGGCGCTGGAGCCCTCAGCCCTGCGTGCACCGGACAGCCTCACCGACTCCCGCAATATTGATGTCGACGGTCGCCATCTCGCTGCGACTCTCTATCGAATTGCACATCAGAAAGATGACGTCACCGGCAACGCCCACCCCGAGGCGATCTATGCAAGGGTCGCCGGCCGTCTTTCAGACCTCGCCGGCACAGATGTCGACAGCATCGTGGTGGAGGTCGATCCGGTCCGCGAGGTGTTCACCCTCTTCCTGCACGAGAAGGGTGGACTTCGCCTTCCCGCTCGGGCCCTCTCAGAGGGAACTCTTCGGTTTCTCGCCCTCTGCGTACTTCTCGAAGACCCCAGCTTTACCGGCTTGATGTGCATGGAAGAGCCGGAGAATGGCATTCATCCGGCAAACCTTCCGGCAATGATGAGTCTCATCAAGGATCTCGCCATCGATCCGACTCTGCCGCCGGACAGCGACAACCCGTTCCGACAGGTAATTGTCAATACCCACTCACCGGGAGTGGTGCAGCTGTGCGATCCGGCTGACCTGCTGCTCGCCGAAGTAAAGACTCATAGCAGCGCTGAAGGTCTATCGACTCGGGCGCTCAGGCTGCTGCCCTACGCGAAGTCATGGCGGGCGACGTCACGTGCACACTCGTTCACCGAAGCGGATGTGACCTACTACTTGCTCGCTCCGGTCGGCGCCCAGTTGCGGATCCCTCTCGGCATCGCAGGATGAGCGCGCCGATCGACGGCCTTTTCGTGGCCGAGGGAAGCTCGGACATGCCCATCGCGGACATCGTCGAGCGCCTCTTCTTTGAACGCGGATTGGACCTGAGACTGCGCAAGCCGGACTTTGGACGACTGGGCAAGGTCCCGAAGGACCTGAAGTCTCGACTTAACGCCGGCGAGATCCTGACCGCCGGAGCTTTCGATCTGGTCGTCGTTCATCGTGACGCCGACAATGCCGGAACTCAAGCTCGAAGAAATGAGATCACGGACGCCGCCCGGATGCTGCCCACGTTACGCCAAGTCGTCCCCGTAGTGCCGTAAGAATGACTGAAGCATGGCTCCTGCTCGACGAGAACGAGATCCGCTTCGTCGCTGGGAATCCTCGCGGGAAGATGGCGCTGAATTTGCCCAAACGCCACGAGGCGGAGAGCCACGCCGATCCGAAGAAGCTCCTGCAAGAAGTGTTGCTTCAAGCCGCGGACGTCAAAGGACGGCGGCGTGACCGTGAGCGCACGAGATTCTCAGAGCATCGTCGGTCCCTGCTGGAACGGTTGAACTGTCACGGTGCCGTGACGGCCTTGCCCAGTTGGCAGCGCATGGTAGAGGACATCGAAACGGCTTGTAGTCACCTGAGGCGATGAGATTCGTGAGCCTGAACCGCAGCCTTGCTCGGTCAGGGCTTGCGGCCGACGCCGCAGTAGACCGCCACCTCGGCCGGGGTGGGTCGGGGCTGCGGCTCGTGCTCGGCTCGCCACTCGCTGACCGCCACGACGCCGGGCTCGACCAGCTCCAGGCCGTGGAAGAGGTCGGTGAACTCGGCGCGGCCCCGCGGCCAGGCGTCGACCCGACCGCTGGCCAGCATCGCGTCGTAGCCGGCGGCCATCGCGGGCGGGGAGAAGTCCTTGGTCGCGTTGCTGGCGGCCAGGTAGCTGCCGGCCGGCAGCGCGTCGAGCAGCTGCCGCACGATCGGCCCGGCCGCGCCCGGTCCCTGGATGAAGTGCAGCACCGCGACGAGCATCAGCGCGACCGGCTGGGACAGGTCGATGGTGGCGCGCAGGTCGTCGTGGTCGAGAATCTTGCCGGGATCCGTCAGGTCGGCCTCGAGGTAGGCGGTCCGGCCCTGCGGCGTGCCGGTGAGCAGCGCGCGGGCGTGCACCATGACGATCGGGTCGTTGTCGACGTAGACCACCCGGGCGCCGGGATGCGTCCGCTGGGCGATCTCGTGGGTGTTGTCGTGGGCGGGTAACCCGCACCCGATGTCGATGAACTGCCGGACGCCGCGCTCGGCCAGGTAGGCGGTGGCGCGCCGGAGGAACTGCCGGTTCTCCACGGCCATCGTGCGCACGGTCGGGAAGGCGCGCTCGATCTCGTCGCCCGAGGCCCGGTCGACGGCGAAGTTGTCCTTGCCGCCGAGCCAGTAGTTGTACCGCCGGGCGGGCTGCGGCCGGTCATCCGACATGCACGGAAGTCTATGCGAACGGATCGACAGCGGGTGGACCCCTGATCAGGGACCCCTCGGTCACCACCAGCACCAGCAGTGCCGGGTAGCGGAGCAATCCCGCCGAACGGCTCAGCGACCCGAACGCAGGTGCCGAACAGTTCTGCGAACCCGAACCGCTGGCTGGAGGTGCTGCCGTGCCCACCGTGCTCATCGCCGACGATGACGCCGACCACCGTGAGCTGATCATGCTCGCGCTGGCCCGGCTGGGCCACAACGTCGTGGAGGCCGGCGACGCCGAATCCGCGCAACGCGCCCTCGAGGTCGGCGGGATCGACGCCGTGCTGCTCGACGTCCGGATGCCGGGCGCCTCCGGCATCGAGCTGTGCCGCCGGATCCGCGAGACGCCGGCCACCGCGCACCTGCCGATCATGCTGATCAGCGCCGACGTCAACAACCACCGCATCCTCGCCGGGCTGGACGCGGGTGCGGACGACTATCTGACGAAGCCGTACCAGCGCGCCGAACTGCACAGCCGGCTCGAAATGCTGCTGGCCCGCCGCGGCAGCGTCACACCGGCCACCGCGGCCACCGCGGCCCTGCTGGCAGCCCGGGCGGCGGTGCCCCGCATGCAGGTCCCGCTGCCCCGCCCGGTCCGGCGCACCGCCTGACCGGGCCGGCCCGGATGATCGTCGCCCGGGCGTAGGGTCCAGTCATGGATCTCGGGTACGCCGGCACGGACACCGCCGGCCTGGTCGGCACGCGGTGACGGCACCCCTGATCAGCTATCGCAGCGCCGCCGGCCGGTGGGTGCTGCTGGCCACCGTGCTGGGCTCCAGCCTGGCGTTCATCGACGCCACGGTGGTCAACATCGCCCTGCCGGCGATCGGCACCGACCTCGGCGGCGGCGCGGCGGGCCTGCAATGGACCGTCAACGGGTACGCGCTGAGCCTGGCGTCCCTGATCCTGCTCGGCGGCTCGCTCGGCGACCGCTTCGGCCGGCGCCGGGTGTTCCTGATCGGGGTCGGCTGGTTCGCGCTGGCCTCGCTGCTGTGCGGCCTGGCACAGTCCATGGAACAGCTCGTCGCGGCCCGCGTGCTGCAGGGCATCGGCGGCGCCCTGCTCACCCCGGGCGCGCTGGCCATCCTGGAGGCGTCGTTCGTCCGCGAGGACCGGCCCCGGGCGATCGGCGCCTGGTCCGGGCTGGGCGGCATCGGCGGGGCGCTCGGCCCGTTCCTCGGCGGCTGGCTGGTCCAGGTGGGCGACTGGCGGCTCATCTTCCTGATCAACGTGCCGATCGCGGCGCTGGTCATGGCGGTCGCGGCCCGGCACGTGCCGGAATCCCGCAACCCGGCCGCGCCCCGCGAACTGGACGTGACCGGCGTGCTGACCGGCGCGGCGGGCCTGGGCGGCCTGACGTACGGCTTCACCGCCTGGCCGGCCCACGGTCCCGGCAGCCCGCAGGTGCTGATCCCGCTGCTGCTCGGCGCGGCCGGGCTGACCGCGTTCGTGCTGAACGAGCGCCGCTCCCGGCACCCGATGCTGCCGCTGGAGATCTTCCGGACCCGCGCCTTCTCCGGCGCCAACCTGGTGACCTTCCTGGTGTACGCGGCCAACGGCGGCGTCTTCTTCCTGGTGGTGCTGAACCTGCAGGTGGTGGCGGGCTTCAGCCCACTGGCCGGCGGCCTCGCGCTGCTGCCGGTGACGGTCCTGATGCTGCTGCTGTCGGCCCGCGCCGGCGCCCTGGGCCAACGCATCGGCCCCCGCCTCCCGATGACGGCGGGCCCGCTGATCTCGGCGGCGGGCCTGCTCTGGATGAGCCGGATCGGCCCGGGCGCCTCGTACTGGACCGACGTCCTCCCCCCGGTGATCGTGTTCGGCCTGGGCCTGTGCCTGCTGGTGGCCCCACTGACCGCAACAGCCCTGGGCGCCCTGGACGACAAGCACGCGGGGGTGGCAAGCGGCGTGAACAACGCGGTGGCCCGAGCCGCGGGCCTGCTGGCGGTAGCGGTCCTCCCCCTGGCGGCAGGCATCGGCACCGGCGACCTGACCAACGCCACAGACCTCGCCCCGACCTACCGCAACTCCCTGATGATCTGCGCAGCCCTGATGGCGACGGGCGCAGCCCTGGCGGCCGCCCTGATCCCGGCCCACCTCAAACCCCGGACCCCAACCCCGACCCCGACCCCGGTCCCGGCACCAGCGACACCACCGGCCCCGGCCGCCGCCGCGAACGCCGACGTGGCCCCGCCGAGCCCGATCCGCACCTACTGCGACATCGCCGGCCCCCCGGTCCACCCCCGCACCGACCCCTGACCCGCCAACCCGCCACTCACGACACCAGCAGCCTCGGTAACCCGCTGGGAGCCAACGGATCGACAACCAACTCGACGGCCGACCGCCGCACCGTGCGGTCAAGCGGCGCGCGAGCCCGGACACCGCGCCACACGCCAGCCACGGTCTCGGCGGTCAGCTGCCGCGAGAACCCAAAACGAATGTCGGAACCCGGCCAAGAGGGCAAAGAACTTGAGTGCCTGAACCTCTCAGCCACTCAGCGGCGGCCGTGGCCGGACTCATGCCGTTCGACAACCAGCCCGCAGGTGTAACTCGAACGATCCCTGCGATGTATGCGGTTCCGGTGGGCGGCCGGAGGCGAATGTTGTGACGCAACGGTCAGCTCCGCACCGCTCTACTTTCGCCATTCTGGATCACGGCCCCCCGTGATCCAGCCCTTTGCCGGTTTCATCCGGTATGCGGGATTGACCCTGTGGGGGTTGAGGGGTTCATCTCAGGAGGAAAGGGGCGCGAGTAGTGGACCTTGTAGCGGCGTGGTTCGGCTGGAACGTTTTAGCTCGACAAGATCTGCGGGAAGGCCGCCGCTGAGGCCGCGACGGCACTGAACGGCGAAAGTCGACCGCACCCGCGCTTTCCAAGATCTATGGAGCGGTCGGCAGCTGCCTCTCGGTGCGGGCACCATATGGGGTGATGTCAGGCATTGCCGGCCGCTGCAGGTGCCCGTGAGCTGGTTGCGGCCTGCCTCCGTGGTCCCCATGGGGGACGCTCAGCTCAGCCGGCCCTTGAAGTGAATCTTTGCATCGCGCCGGTCGAGCCGAGGTCCCGAAATCCTCGGCGAGAACTTCGAGACGCCGCCCGACCCCCGCGGACGCCGAAAGTCAAGGCGCGTAAGGGCTCCGCCACATGGCAAAAGTCGAGCGCACCACAAAACAACAAGCTTCACGCGACGCGACGCGACGCTGCCGGGGCGAGACGGCGAGTGGGCGAACCGATGCCAGGACAGGCGAGGGCGAGGCGGAACGAGGCGCGAAGAGGCGCGGGGCGGCGCGGGGCGGCGCGGGGCGGCGCGGGGCGGCGCGGGGCGGCGCGGGGCGGCGCGGGGCGGCGCGGGGCGGCGCGGGACGGGCGGGCGGGCGGGCGGGCGGGCGGGCGAAGAGGTTGCGGGAGGGACGGGACGGGCGGAGAGCGGGGCGGTTTGTGCTGGTGGGGCGGGCTGGAGACGGCGAATCCGTGGATGTTGTGGACTAATGGTCAGCTCCGCACCCCAGCGCTACAAGATCGCGCGAGGGAACCCCAGCCGGACAGGCGGGGAAGGGGAAAAGGGTGACCACAACGGGCTTGGGGGCGGGGATGACCCACGCAGGGACCAAGCCTGACCGCCCGGAGTGGGTCATCCCCGCCCCCAAGCCACCATGCAACCAGCCGGCAGCGGATAGACCATGCAACCACCCTGCGTTCGGCGGGAGCGACGGTCAGCACCATGCACCCACGCACGACTGGAATTAGATCTTGATGTGAGGGAAAACCACTTCCCCCGCGTACTTGAATATTCCTATGCGCCCTGATTTCAGCGTTCCGCCCAAGCTCGCCCCCGGCGACCGGGTCGCCGTCGTCTCGCCGGCCTATGCCGCACCCGCCGACTACCCCGCCGTGCATGAGCTGAGCATGCGGCGGCTGCGTGAGGTTTTCGGGCTGGAGCCGGTTGAGTACCCCACCACCCGCCGGCATTCGCCCGCCGCCGCCCGGGCCGACGATCTCATGGCCGCTTTCGCCGATCCGGATGTCCGGGCCGTCTTCGCCACCATCGGCGGTGACGATCAGATCACCGTGCTGCGGCATCTTGATCCGGAGCCGTTCCGGGCCGATCCCAAGCCGTATTTCGGCTACTCCGACAACACCAACCTGTTGAACTGGCTCTGGACCCATGGCGTCGCCGGTTATCACGGGATGTCCACGATGGTGCACCTCGGCCGGGGCGCCGGCGTGCAGTCGGCCACCGTCGAGTCGTTGCGGGCCGCGCTGTTCACCGGTGGGGATCTGGAGATCGGTGTTGCCGAGATGTTCAGCGACGAGGAGTTGAGCTGGGCCGATCCGGCGGCGCTGACCCGGTCGCCGACGCCGTATCCCGGTCCGGGGCGGGTGTGGCATCAGGGCGATCGGGTGGTGAGCGCGCCGACCTGGGGTGGCAACCTGGAGATTCTGCACTGCACGTTGGCCGTCGACCGGTGGGTGCGGCCGGTTGCGGACTACGCCGGCTGTGTGCTGCTGCTGGAGACGTCCGAGGAGATGCCGCCCGGCGGGGAGGTGTTCCGGATGCTGCGCGACTTCGGTGAGCGCGGCCTGCTGGAGCAGTTTCCCGCGATCGTCATGGGCACCGCCAAGGGCACCGTCTTCACCGATCCCCGGCCGGTGGCGGAGCGCACCCGGTACCGGGACGAGCAGCGGGCGGCCGTGCTGCGCGCGGTGGAGACCTACAACCCGGGTGCGATGGTCGTCTTCGGGGTGGATTTCGGGCACACCGATCCGCAGTGGGTGCTGCCGTACGGCGGGAGGCTCACCGTCGACGGGACGGCCCGGCGGGTCATCGCGCACTTCTGAGGGTGTCGACCTCGGCCGCGAAGTAGTGGTCGGGGTCGAGCCCCAGCGCGCGGAAGTTGCCCTCGATCTCCAGGCTCACGAAGCCGTGCAGCCGGCTCCACAGGCCGACCGTGCGCAGCGCCACCGCCGGCTCCGGGCCCGGCTCCGCGCTGGTCCGCAGCACGGCCATCACCTGCCGCGCCGCGTCGGTCAGCCCGTCGTGGTGCGGGTCGTAGCCGGGCAGTGGCGTGCCGAACAGCAGCCGGTAGCGGTGCGGGTGGGCGGTCGCCCACGCCCGGTAGGCCGCCGCGAGGTCGGGTGGCCGGCTGGCGAGGGAGATGGCCGCGGTCAGGTCCGCGTACGCGTCCAGGATCAGCTCGGTGAGCAGCGCGTCCCGGCCGGCGAAGTAGCGGTACAGCGCCGGCCCGGACACGCCCAGTTCCTTGGCGATCGCGTTGATGGACAGCGCACCCGCGCCGCCGTCGGCGAGCTGGCGCAGTGCGGCGTCCTTGACCTCCTGGCGCATCTGCGCCCGGAACCGGTCCCTGATCCCTCCTGCGGTCATCCTGCAACGTTACGACGGTGGCTCAAGGTGAGAACCCCTAACTCGAGCCGTTTGCGAACTCCCGCCGGCTCCGCTCGGTCACCACTCCGCTTTCTGCACCAGCGACCAGTCGTGGTCGTTCTTCTTCTGGCAGGGCGACAGGGCCAGCCGGGTGTCCTTGGGCGCGTTGGCGTCACCCGGTACGTCCAGGCACATGCCGGACGCCGCGTTGCGGAGCCAGTAGTGCTGGAACTTGCCGACCTTGATGCTCTTCTCCAGCCGCCAGTCCTGGTTGTCGCCGTCGAAGCAGCCGGTCTCGCTGAGCGGGGTGCCGCCCGGGTTCGAGCCGAGCCCCGGCGGGTCGAGGCAGTAGCCGCTGTCGATGTTACGGATCTTGTAGAGCTGGTAGCCGTCGCCGTCCACCGGACCCGGCACGAAGGCGAACTCCTGGTTGTCCTCGATCTTGGGCAGACAGGGCGCCTGGTTGACCGGGCCGTCCCGCGGGCCTGCGCCGTAACCAGGGATGTCCACGCACAGGCCCGTACCGTGGTTGTGCAGGTAGTAGGGGCCGTAGACCCGGCCGGAGCCGTCGCCGTCGGCGGCCTTGATCGGGGGCTGGTTGGACCGGCCCGCCGTGCTGGACCCGGTCTTGGTGGGCTTCGGCGCGCTGGTGGTGGGATCGCTGGTCGGGGTGGGCTTGGCCGGCGTACTCGGCGCCGCGGCCGGCCGGACCAGCCGGACGTCCTTGAGGTATTCGCCCTCGTAGCGGGCGACCTGCGTGACCAGGGCGGTCAGGCTCGCCGACCCGGCGACGTCGGCCTTGTTCCGGACCGACGAGTCACCCCGCCGGAAGGCGGCCAGGGCGACCGGGTACGCGTCCTTGCCCTGCTTGGCGTGCTCCTTGACCATGGCGCACATCGTCGTGCCCAGGGCCTTCACCGCGGCCTGGTCGCTCCACGGGGTCGACGAGGACTGCGGGACGTAGCGGACCCAGACCTGCGGCAGGAACTGGCCGATGCCCTGCTGGCCGGCCGGGCCGAGCTTCTGCGCGTCGAACGCCGAGGTGGCCATGATCTGGGCGGCGATCCGCGTCGGCGGCACCGCCCGGCAGATCCGTCCCGCCTCGACCACGGCGGCCACGTACTGGTCGGGCACCGGCAGCAGCGGCACGTCGGCCACCGCGGGGTCGGTCGGTGAGCTCGCCGGCGAGGGGTCGCCCGAGCCGCCGAACTGCGGTTGCAGGGCGTACCAGACGGCGTAGCGCTCCACTGTGTCCACGTATTCGCGGGCGCCGGCCGGAACCGTCGCCGCCTGGATCACCGGGGCCATCCCGACCCGGTGCGCCGCCAGCGCCAGCCGCCACTGGTCGCCGGTGAGCTTGACCACGCGGAGCTGGCCGACCAGGTCACACATGCCGTGGGCCAGGGCGACGATGCTCGCCTTGCTGTCGGTCTGCTTGGCGTTCTGCCAGGGCGCCCACTTGCGCCAGGTCTGCGGGGTCAGTCCCGCGGCGCCACGCCCGCCCGCCGCGCTGACCGCCTGCACGGGGTCGCCGCTGAACTGGGACGCGGCCATCACCTGCCCGGCCAGCCGGGCCGGGGTCAGCGCCGGGCACGACTTGGCCGCCTCGACGAGGATGCGCAGGTCGGCGTCGGAGACCTCGGCGCCGGGCAGCGCCGGTACGGCGGCCGCCGCATCCGGCCGCGCGGACGCGGCCAGGGTGATCAGCGCGGCCAGTCCCAGCGCAGCTGCCGTGACGAGCTTGCGGCTACCCGGTGTCGGTCTCTTCATCCCTGCTGTCTCCTGTCGAACGTGCTGGAGCACCATCGAGTACGGCCGTGGTCACCCCAAGACGGACGCGGGGCGGCGCCGGTTCACCAGAACGGTCAGATCATTCCGGTGCGCAGCGCGTACGCGACGGCGTGCGACCGGTTGCGCAGCTTGAGCCGGTGGGTGAGCCCGTAGATGACGTTCTTCACGGTGCGCTCGGAGTAGCACAGCTCGCCGGCGATCTCGCTGGTGTCGAAGCCCTCGGCCATCAGCCGCAGCACGTCGATCTCGCGCGGGGTCAGCCCGGAGGCGTTCAGGCCCTGCGGGGTGAGCACGTCGCGCTGCAGCCGCTCGATGTGCTTGAGCAGCTCGCCGACCAGGTTGGGGGGCATCACGCCGCCGCCGTTGGCCGCCGCCAGCACGCTGTGCGCCAGGCGCTCGGCGGTGACCGCCGCCCGGGGCAGGACCGCGACCACCCGGCACTCGACCGCGGTGAGCAGTTCCGTCTCGTTGATCTCGTTGGTGATGAGCACGACCGGCACCCCGGTCTCGGCGGCCGAGCGCCGCAGCATGGCCACCACGTCGGTGCTCAGGCGGTCGGTCGACACGACGAGCACCTTGGCGTCGGCCCGCTCGGCGGGGCGAAGCAGGGTGAGCTCCGGACGGGACTGAAGAAAGCTGGCGAGCCCCGCGTGGCTGAGCGGGTCCATCGCCTGCAGGGCGACCCGAACCTGGTCCACTGCTACCTCCGGTTGATCGATACGGCCGGGCCAGTCTCCGGAAGCGGTCTTCAGAAAAACTTCACGGGACCTTCATGGCCGCCGATCCGCCGTGAAGGTCGGCACATCGACGCAGCTCATTGCCGCTAATCGCGCGGGGCGGACCCGGCGCTGGCCCGCCGCAGGGCCGCGATGTACTTCGGCAGTTCGGCCGCCGCGCGTTCTAATTGACCGGGCGCCAATTGGTCGACGAATACCGCGTCGACGACATCCTGGACCAGTTCCGCGGGCAGTTCGTCGACCCGCTGGGCGGGCGCCTGCTGCCAGATCCGGATGACCCGCAGGCGTGCCCGGATCTGGGCCAGGGTGCGCTCCAGCCCGGCGATGGCCTCGTCCGCGCGGCCGGCATCGAGCACCAGCCGGCCCTCCTCGGCCAGATTGAGGAACAGCTCACCGGCGAAGGGAAGGGGAGAGACGTCCCCACTCATCTGGCCTCCTCGCCCGGGTCGCCGACCGGCCCGCGGAGTGCGGCGCCGGCCCGCACGTCGCCAGCGAGTCCACCAAGTCCGGCCCGGGGCGCGGAACCCCGGAGCAGCCGAAGTGCCCTGACCCACCAGTAACCTTGCCCAGCCGCCCGCCGCCGCAAAGCCCGGAAAGTGCGTAGTTATTTCGTCACACAAAGCTGAGGATTCGTGAATACCGGGGGCGAGGATATGCTCGGCCTCCAGGCGCGCCGCATTCCGGCACTTGCGCGCATTGGCTAGGAATAAAGCAAAGCAGCGGTATCGGGAACCCGACGGGGGGCCACTCCCGACGGCACCCGAAAGCTTGTACGTTCAACCGAGCAGCAACTGGGAGCGATCCCACGACCCCGAGGTTGGGAAGCCATGACGGCAGCGCACGAGGGCATGGACCTTCGCCTGCTGGGGCCCGTACGGGCATGGCGGGGCGAGGCCGAGCTCCCGCTGGGATCGGCGCGCCGGGCCGCCGTGCTGGCGGTGCTCGCCCTGCATGCCGGGCACGCGGTCTCCCGGCAGCAACTGGTCACCGCGCTCTGGGGTGACGAACCGCCCGCGAGCGCCACCGGCAACGTCTACACCTACGTCTCCACCCTGCGTCAGGTGCTGGAGCCGGGGCGGGATCGCTGGGCCGCCGGTCAGCTGCTCACCTCCGGCGGCGGCACGTACTGCCTGCACGTCCGCGAGCAGGACGTGGACGTGTTCCGGTTCGAGGCGCTGCGCGAGGAGAGCCGGCGGCACCGCAGCGCCGGCGATCGGCGCGCCGAGCTGGCCGCGCTGGAGGCGGCGCTGCACCTGTGGCAGGGCGAGGCGCTGTTCGGCGTGCCGGGCCCGTACGCCGCCGCGCAGCGCCTGCGCCTGACCGAGCTGCGGCTGGCCAGTGCGGAGCGGCAGGCCGCCCTGCTGCTGGAGCTGGGCCGCAACGACGAGGCCATCGCCGCGCTGCGGTTGCTGGTGCAGGCGTACCCGTTGCAGGAGACGCTGCACGGGATGCTGATGACCGCGCTGCACGCCAGCGGTCGCCGGGCCGAGGCGCTGCGGGTGCACGACCACCTCAGCGAGGTGCTGCTGGAGGAGACCGGCACCGAGCCCAGCGCCGCGTTGCGGGCCATGCGGCTGCGCATCCTGACCGGCGCGGGTGAGCAGGCCGTACCGGTCCGGGGCCCGGCCACCCCGGCAGCGCCCGCCGAGCCGGCCCCGCTCATCGGCCGCGACGCCGAGGCCGGGCTGCTGCGCCGGGCCCAGCTCGACGTGGCCGCCGGCCGCGGGCGCAGCATCCGGATCGAGGGCACCCCGGGAATGGGCAAGTCCACTTTGCTCGCCGCGGCCCTGCGCGCCACGGCGCCGCCGGGCTGCCGGACCGGCTGGGGGGTCGGCGACGAGCTGGCCCAACGGATGCCGCTGGGCGTGCTGCTCGAGTGCGTCGAGTCCGCGATGTCCGGCGACGCGACCCGTGACCTGGTGCGCCAGCTCTTCACCGTGGCCGCGGACGCGCTCGACGGCCCCGGCCCGCAGACCGTGGAACGGGCGGTCGCGCTGGTCCGGCAGGCCGCCTCCGAGGCGCCACTGATCCTGGTCGCCGACGACCTCCAGCGCGCGGACACCACCACGCTGCGGGTCTGGGCCACGCTGTACGAGCTGACCCGGGAGCTGCCGCTGCTGCTGGTCGCCTCGGCCCGCCCCGGCAACCCCGGCCTGTACGGCGTGCCGGCCGACGAGATCGTCACCCTCGCGCCGCTGACCCCGCAGGAGGCGACGGCGCTGGTCCGGGCGGTCACGCCGGAGCCGTTCGACCCTCGGGTGCTGCACCGGCTGCTGGCCGACGCCGGCGGCAACCCGTACTACCTGCGGCACCTGGCCGCGGCCCCGCGCGAGGGTGGCGGCTACCGCGGCGCCCCGCCGGCCGAACTGGTGGCCGCGGTGGACGCGCACCTGGCCACGTTCGGCGAGGACACCCGGCACGTGCTGCGGGCGGCCGCGTTCCTGGGCGACCACTGCACCGTGGCCGAGGTCGCCGCCGTCACCGACCAGGAGCCGGCCGAGCTGCACCGGATCATCGAGCCGGCCCGGGCCGCGGGCGTGCTCACCGGCGAGCGGGAGACGCTGGTCTTCCGGCACCGGATCGTGGCCCGGGTGCTGCACGAGAGCACCCCGGCGGCGCTGCGGATCATGCTGCACCGGTCCTTCGCCGGCAAGATCGCCGAGGTCGGCGGCGCGCCGGAGCGGGTGGTCGGTCAGCTGCTGGCCGGCCCGGTGCCGCTCGACAGCGGCGCGAGCCGCTGGCTCGCCCAGCACATCGAGCAGCTGTCGGCCCGGGCCCCGCAGGTCGCGGTCAGCATGCTCAAACGGGTACGCACGGAGTACGCCCTGGACGAGGAGACCCGGCTCGGGCTGACCGCCTGGCTGGCCCGCCTGCTGGACCAGCAGCGCGCCAACGCGGTCGCCGAGGCCGGCTGGGTGGCGGCCCGCACCACGGACGTGGAGCTCGAGGCCGAGATGCAGTGGATCATGGCGAACAGCCACGACCGGCTGGGCGAGCACGTGGCGGCGGCCGACGTCGCCCGGTCCGCGCTGAGCGCCCGGCGGCTGCCGGAGCCCTGGCTGAACCGGTTCCGGACGCTGATCACCCGGCTCCGGCCGCACCTGCCGGGCGAGCCGACCACCCCCCATCTGAACCGGGCGATGCTGCTGGGTGACAAAGTTTCCGTTATCCGTTGACCCACCCGTGGTCTCCCCAGGCGGAGGCAGGGCCCCGCCGCGGAACCGGAGGACACATGTCGGACTCCCCGCACGAGCCACTGCGGGTCTCCGTGCTGGGCCCGCTCCGCGCCTGGTACGGCGACCACGAGCTCAGCCTCGGCCCGGCCCGCCAGCGCGCGCTCTTCGCGGTGCTGGTCGCCGCCGCCAACCGCCTGGTCAGCCGGGACGAGATCATCGAGGCGGTCTGGGGCGCCGCCGCCCCGGCCACCGCGCCCGGCAGCGTCTACACCTACATCTCCGGCCTGCGCCGGGTGCTCGGCTCGGGGCCGGAGCGCCGCCCCGCCGCCGACGTGCTGACCTCCGGCCCGGCCGGCTACTCGCTGCGGATCCGGCCCGGTCACCTGGACAGCGACCGGTTCGCCGAACTCTGCACGCGGGCCGAGGAACAGCAGGTCGCGGGTGATCCGGCGGCCGCGGCGGGCACCCTCGACGAGGCGTTGCGGCTCTGGCACGGCGACGCGTACGCGGGCATCTCCGGCGACCGGATCGAGCTGGAGCGGACCCACCTGGCCGAGCGGCGGATGGCGGCGGTCGAACGGCGGGCCCGGATCGCCATGGACCTGGGCGACGACGGCCTGATCGCCGAGCTGGCCGGGCTGGTCCGCGATCACCCGCTGCACGAACCCCTGCACGAGCTGCTGATTCAGGCGCTGTACCGGGCCGGGCGCAGCGCCGAGGCGCTGGAGGCGTTCCAGGCTGCCCGCCGTACCCTCGTGGCCGAGCTCGGGGTCGAGCCCGGCCCCGCCCTGCGCGAGTTGCAGCGCCGCGTGCTGGACGGCTCGATGGCCGCGACCGAACCGCCGGCCCTGCCCGCCGCGATCGTGCCCACCCAGGTCGCCCGCGCGATCCGCGACGGGCTGGGTGGACGAGCGCTGCTCGGCCGCACCGACGAGGTCGCGCTGCTGCGCGGGCTGGTCCGGGCGGCGGCGGGCGGCGCCGGCGCGGCCGTGTGGATCGAGGGCGAGCCCGGCATCGGCAAGACCGAGGTGCTGACCCGGGCCTTCTCCGACGCCGACGAGGCCGGCTGCGGGCTGTTCTGGGGCGTGGCGAGCGAGCTCGACCGGCACGTGCCGCTGCAGGTGCTCACCCGGGCGCTGGGTCTCGCGCCGACGTCGGCCGATCCTCGCCGCGCGGTCATCGCCACCGAGCTGCACATGGCCTCCGGCAACGGCGACAACGACGACGCCGGGCCGGCGATCGCGGCCGAACGGGTGCTCGCCTACCTGCGGTCCGCCTGCGCCGGCACGCCGATCGTGCTGGTCGTCGACGACCTGCAGTGGGCCGACGAGGCCAGCGTGCTGCTCTGGGACCGGCTGGTCGCGGCGACCCGGCAGATGCCGCTGCTGCTGGTCGCGGCGGCCCGGCCGGAGCCGAACGGGCGCGAGCTGGCCCAGCTGCGCCGCAGCGTGCAGCTGCGCCAGGGCCACGTGCTGAGCCTGGGTGCGCTGCCCGCGGCGGCCACCGAGGAGCTGATCGCCGCGGTGGTCGGCGCCCCGGTCGGCCCGCACCTGCGGGCGGTGGTCGGCCACTCCGGCGGCAACCCGCTCTGCGCCCGGGAGATGGCCGCCGCGCTGGTCCGCCGCGGCGTCGTGACGGTCGCGGACGGCCGGGCCGACATCGACGAGTCGGTGCCGGTGGAGGCGCCGCGGTCGCTGCTGGCGGTGGTCCGGACCACTCTGGACTTCCTCTCCGACGACACCCAGGAGGTGCTGCGGCTGGCCGCGCTGCTGGGCACCGAGTTCGCCGTCGACGACGTGATCGCGGTGACCGGGCGGCCGCCGTTCGCGCTGATGGCCAACCTGGAGGAGGCGCTGGCCGCGACCATCGTCGTGGACGCCGGCACCACGCTGGCGTTCCGGCACCCGTTCCTGCGCGAGGCGCTCTACGACAGCATCCCCCGGCCGCTGCGGGCGATGCTGCACCGCCAGACCGCCGAGGTCCTCGCCCGCGGCGGCAGCCCGGTGACCCGGGTGGTCGAGCAGCTCGCCGCCGAGACCCCGGTGCTCGACGACTGGGTGGTCGGCTGGCTCACCGAGCACCACGCCGAGGTGATCAAGCGGCAGCCGGCGACCGCCCGGGCGCTGATCCGGCAGGTGCTGGGCACCGCCCTGGCCGGCGCCGCGCAGCGCGAGACGCTGCTGATCGCCCTGGTCAAGCTCGAGTTCCGGGAGGGCAGCTACCCGATCGCCGAGGCCCGCGACGCGCTGGGCATCGCCACCGACCCGGGCGACCGGGCGGAGATGCGGCAGCTGCTGGCGGCGATGCGGTTCCGCCAGGGTGCGCACGAGGAGGCGATCGAGCTGCTGACCGGGGCGGTGGGCGACCCGGCGACACCGGAGATCTGGCTGACCCGGCACCGGGTGCTGCTCGCCAACTTCCGCCGCGGCAGCCTGGACGACCTGGACCGCGCGGACCGGACCGCCCGGCAGGTGCACGACGAGGCGGTGGCCGAACAGCGGCCGTACGAGGCGGCGTTCGCGCTCCAGACGACGTGGCTGACCAACTCGATCCGCCGCGACCACGAGCGGGCGCTGGAGTACGTGGACCGCGCGCTGGAGATCATGCGGGACCACCCGACGTTCGCCGGCATGTACTTCGACCTGCTGGACAACCGGATGTTCACGCTGCAGAACCTGGACCGCCTGGACGAGGCCGAACGCACCCTGCGCGAGGCCGCCCTGTTCGCGATCCGGCACCGGCTGCCGGCCACCCTGCAGGTCGCCTCCGCGGTGCAGTACTACTGGCTGGGCCGCTGGGACGACGCGACCGCCGAGGTCAGCGCGGTCACCGACGACGCACCCGGGATCACCTTCCTGGGCATGCGCGAGCCGGGCGCGGTGGGGATGCTGCTGCACGGCGTCGCGGCGCTGATCGCCGGCCACCGCGAGGACAAGGGACTGGCCACCGCGCACCTGGACGCGGCCAACGCGCTGCCGGTGACCGACGCGGAACGGGAGAGCTGCGACTTCCTGCTGGTCGCCCGTTCCCTGGTCGCCGAGCAGCAGGACCGCCCGGCCGACGCCCTGGCGGAGCTGGCCCCGCTGCTCACCCCCGAGTACGCCCCGATGATGCTGCGCCACCAGTGGCTGCCCGATGCGATCCGGCTGGCCCTGCGGGTCGGCCGCCGCGATCTGGCCGAGCGGGCGGCGACCATCTGCCTCACCGAGGCGGCCAAGGAGGTGCGCCCGGCCCGCGCGTTCGCGGCGGCGGCCCGCTGCCGCGCGTTGCTGACGGAGGACCCGGAGCCGGCCCTGGCCGCGGCCACCCACTACCGCGCGGTGGGCCGGGTCCCCGAGCTGGCGGCGGCGCTGGAGGACGCGGCGGTGCTGCTGGCCGCCAACCGGCGGCCGCACGAAGCCGCCAGCACCGGCGGCGAGGCGGCGGAGCTGTACACAGTGCTCGGTGCGCGCTGGGATCTGCGCCGCGCCCGGCAGCGGCTCAGCGAGTACGGGGTCGACCCGTCCCGTGGCCCGACACCCACGATGACGACCCGCTGACGGCCCGCCCGCCCGTGAACCGGGTCGGCGTCCCATCCGTCGTTGCGGTGACAGCTGACGCGACGGGACGGAGCGACTGACCATGACACAGGTCGTCCAAGAAGCAGAGACCGAAGAGGCCGAACCGAAGAAGCCGTTCTTCATCCTGTACCTGGACGGGGACGAGTACTCCGGCGAACTGCGCCGGCTGGCGTTCTGGGTCGAACGACTGCTGATCCCCGTGTACGGCCAGGAGGTCACCTCCGGGGCGCCGTGGTGCCCCCGCTGGCGGGAACACCCGGAGGCGATCGCCCAACTGCACGCGCTCTGGCTCGCCTGGCAGTCACTGACCGGCCCGAACGCGGACGCGACCGGCCCCGCGCAGTGGCACCGGGACTATCTCGGATCGATCATGGACGCCCTCCGCAGCCCGTCCGGTCCCTTCGCGAGCTGCAAACCGGGATCGCATCGCGCGGTCGCGAGGCCGGCCCTCGCTGACGACGGCTTCCTGAACTCCTAGAGCGGCCCTCGGCGGCGGCCGGCTCCCGGCTCAAGGTGCACCCTTGAGCGGGAACCGGCCGCCGGCGAGATCTCCCGGGACGCTGCCTCAAGACCTTTTTCTGGGCTTCTTACCGGTGCCGGCCTTGGGCTTCTCATGGTGCGTTTCGCTGCGCGAGGCATGGCTTTCGCGCGGGGGGCCGCTGCTGGACGGCAGAGACGCGTACTGAGAGGACGGGTTCGCCCTCATGCTCGTCGTCGAGCTGGTCGGCGAAGGGGCGTCCGAACGCCGTCCCCGGTCGGAGCCGGAGTCGCCCGTCGAGCTCGAACGCTCCGACGAGGCGTTGTACCCGCTGTTGGAGGGCGACGCCACCGGGGCGTTGGTCATATACGCGTTGCCGCCGGGGCTGAATCGCTGCCCGGCCGCGGGTTCGGCTGACCCGGGCGACATCGAGAGCCGGTCCATGTCCTGGGACAGGTCCCGCATGCCGCGCCACTGCGCGCCGCCGTTGCTGTTGCTGTTGCTGTTGCTGCTGCTGTTCGGGTATTGCTCGGACGAGCTCCACGGCGGCGACGACATCGGGTTCCGGAGGCCGTTGCTGGTGATGGTGACACCCGTCGCGTCGGACTGGTAACCGTCGAGGTGCTCGGCCCGCGTGATGTTGTAGAGGTGCGACCGGTACGGATATTCGTTGGTCCGCACCCAGGCGGTCGTCTCCGCCCGGCTCCGGAACGGCTTGACCGGCCCGAAATGCTCACGGGCCGAGGGCGCATCATGGATCAGGTTGTTCTTGGCGTGTTCCAGATAGTTGAAGGGAGAGTTCGTGACGCCTTCGAACGCGACCTGCTGCCGATGCAACGTCGTGAGGTTGTAGCGTTCCACGTTGATCGATTCGGTCGAGTCCGGCGGCCAGGTGTCCTGCACGCGACATTCGCGGTAGCCGAACCTGCCCATGTAGAACATCGCATGATCGGCGTCGTGCGACTTGATGCCGATCGGGATGTTCGCCCGGTTGAACCGGTGCATGGCCTCGATCGCCTCCCAGTTCGCGTTCTCGCCGCAGTTCGCGGTTTGATACTTCTCGGAGAGCGCCGCGGTGATGGCCATCTGCTCGTAGTTGTTCCGGGCCCGGTACATGGGTTGCTGAGTTCTGAAATCCACCATTCGCTGGCCGTCCTGGGCCAGCATGTACCCCTGATTGTCGAACATGTACTGGTATTTGTCGTTCCTGACCTCCTTCAGCCGCTGGATGCTCTGGCCGCCGGATTCCTGGACCGACCTCACCTGATTGGCAGACCATTTGTGCTTGCGCTTGGTGTCCGCCATGAGCTCATTGCCGAGGGTGTCGTAGGTGCGGCCCAGCTTGTCCTCGAGCGCGCCGATCCGAGTGATGCGGTCGGCTATCGCCCGGTTCTCGGCGTACTTGCTCTGCGCCTCGGTGAGCTGCGTGTTCGCGGTGTCGTAGCGCGCCTTGGCACCGTCGTAGACCGTCTTCGCGGCGTTGTACCGCTGCGTGGCGTTCGCCGCATCGGCCTGGTTCGTCTGCGCCGCCCGGTAGGCCGCAAGTCGTTCGTTGTAACTTTCCGCGAGCCTGATGTACCGGCGGTCGTTCCGGTACTGATGCTCGCGCCCCTCATAGGGCCGCAGTTTCTCCTGGGCCGACTGGAACCGCTCGGTGGCCTTCTGCAGTTCGGCGGCGGCCTTCGCCGGATGCTCACTGGCCTGCAGCATGGCGGCGCTGGCCTGCTTGATCTCGCCGTCGGCCGTCTGCCGGGCCGCGCTGGCGTTGTTGATCATTTGTGCGTAGACGTTGTTCTCCGCCTGCAGGAACGCCACGACCCGCCCGCGGTCCTGCATCTCGGTCTGCCGCAGGTATTCGAACGTCAGGTCATCCTGCGCGCTGCGGTTGGCCCACTCCGTGGGCGTGCGGTCCCGATGTTCCTGCAGATCGATGAGGTTGTTGACCGCCGTCAGGCCGGCCCGCAGGTGGTCGCGTTCCGGATCGGGAAGATTGGTGGCCCGCAGCCGGCGATCCATCTCCTCCCACAGGTCGCTGGTGTCCTGCCGGAGCTGATTCCGGCCCTGATACAGCTCGTTCTGATCGTTGTCGATACCCGACATGGAGATTCTTGGTCTGGGTGGCACGGATTTCCTTTCCGGGACGAAGTCGAGGAATGTTCTTCGCGTCGGAACAGACCCCCGTCGTGGGGGCGTCGCCGTCTGGAACGGATCTGGGCCGCGCCGGTTCATCCGCACCCCGGGCCCACGGGACGCGTGTCCGAAAGGGCGTCATCTTCGCCCTTTCGGGCAGCAACGGCCGCCCGGCCTGGACTTCGGCCGATCGCACCCGGCCGGCGGCCTCGCCGGGCACCTCGCGGCAGCCCGGTTCATGAACCGCTCAGCGCCCGGCCACGTCGTGGCAGTGACACCCCGGGTCGGACCGGGACGGACGAGCGCGAGGGACACATGGTCGTCAGCAAGCTGCAGAAGGCGCGCCAAGCGCAACAGGCCACCCAGAATCCGAACGCCGCGCAGATCGCGTGGATCGTCGTCTCGGTGATCGGGTTCGGCCCGGCGCTGGGCGTGGTGCTGGTCTGCCTGGTCGGCGTCATCGTGCTGACCGGATCCTCCGGGTTGTCGTCCGGCGCCGACCCCTCAGCCTCCGGATCCCCCGTCGACGGGTCGGCCTACATCGCCGCGATGACCGGTGGCGACGGCAAGGCGGCCCTGAAGGAGAGCGAGGTGCCGGACCCGGAGCTGGTGGAGCCGCTCAAGGAGGCCGCCAAGGAGTGCGATCTGCTCGGCCCCGTCGTGCTCGCCGCGCAGATCGAGGTCGAGTCGCAGTGGGATGCGAGCAGGGTCGGGCCGGACGGCGAGCAGGGCCTGGCCCAGTTGCCCCCCGCCGTCTTCACCAAGTACGGCAAGGACGACGACAAGAACGGCAAGATATCCGCCCTCGACGCCAAGGACGCGATCTTCGCTCAGGCCCGCTATCTCTGTGCGCTGGGCGACGAGATCAAGAAGCTGCTCGACGACCGGAAGGTCATCGGCGATCGGCTGACGCTCACCCTGCTGGCCTGGGACTACGGCGTCGACGCCGTCAAGGAGGCCGGCGGGGTGGCGATGCCCAGCATGGACAGCTACCCGATGCTGGTCCGGACCCTGTTCAAGAAGTACGAGGACGACGGCAAGGAGGCGTCGGCGGCGCCCTCGGGCAAGGTCACCGCCGCGGGGGTCACCGAGGCCCAGTTCCAGCAGATGTTCCCGAGCCGCAGCACGTTCTACTCCTATGCGGGGCTCACCGCCGCGATGGGCAAGTTCCCCACCTTCGCGGCGGTCGGTGACGACGCCGCGCGCCGGCGGGAGATCGCGGCGTTCCTGGCCAACGTGGACGCCGAGTCCGGTGGCCTGCTCTACGTCGAGGAGATCGACAAGGCGGCCTGGGGTAACTACTGCGACGGCGGCCAGCCGTACGGGTGCCCGGCCGGCCGGACCGCCTACCACGGGCGCGGGCCGCTTCAGCTCAGCTGGAACACCAACTACAAGGCCGCCGGCGACGCGCTCGGCCTCGATCTGCTGAACGATCCCGACCAGGTGAAGAACAACGCGTCCGTGGCCTGGCAGACCGCCCTGTGGTTCTGGATGACGCAGAGTGGCGCGGGCACCACCACGCCGCACGCCGCGATCACCGGCGGCGGGTTCGGGGAGACGATCCGCAGCATCAACGGCGCGCTGGAGTGCGGCGGGCGTAACCCGGGCCGGGTGCAGGCCCGGGTCACCGCCTATCAGAGGTTCACCGAGGTGCTCGGGGTGGCGCCGGGTGACAACCTGAGCTGCTGACCGCTCAGTTGCCGTGCCAGGCGGGAGCGACCGGATACACCGCGGGATCGGGTTGCGACCTGCGGTGGCCCGGCCGGCGCGCCCAGCTCGCGGCGGCCCGCTCGGTGATGGCCGCGACCTCCTCCTTCGCCGCCCGCGCGATCGGGCCGGCGTTCGGCTCCTTGTACCAGGGACGCAGCTTGATCATCGCGGGGCGCACCCCGGTGGCGAGCAGCAGCGCGGTGCCCTTGGGCAGCGCCCGGATCTTGTCAGCGGGCAGCACCTGCTCCTGCCGGTACGAGTACGACCGGGACGTGCCGTCCCGGCTCCGGGAGTAGCTCGGCGTCTTCACGTCGTGCTGGCCGATCAGCCGCGCCACCTTGTCGACGAAGTCCGCGTCGTCCAGGCCGGCACCGAGCAGCTTGACGGTGGCGGCGCTCCACAGGGCGTCCATCCCCGGCTCGCCCCAGACCCGGACCCCCTGCCGGTAGCTCTGCAGCAGCGTCACCACGTTGATCCCCCGCGACCCGAGGTGGCTGTAGAGGTCGGGCAGGTCGCTGATCCGGCAGACGTTCGCGGCCTCGTCCAGCACCGCCGTCATCGGCGGGTCCAGCCGGCCGCCCATCCGCTCGGCCGCCACCACCCCGGCACGCATGGTGGCGTCCGCCAGGCCGGCGATCACGCCGGCGGCCGAGCCGCCGCCGTCCTTGGAGAGCAGGTAGAGCGTGTCCTTGCCGAGCACGTGCCGGTCCGGGATGAACTCGGGCCGCGTCGGGTCGGGGCTGACCCAGGCCAGGATGCCCGGATCGAGCAGGCAGGCGACACACTGCCGGGCGGTCTCGTAGATGCCGTCGCGGGTTTCCACCGCGCCGCGTACCGTGCCTTGCAGCTGCTCGGCCATGGCCGGCAAGCCGACCTCCCGCAGCAGGTCGATCGGCGTGCGGTCCGCCGGGTCGGCAAGCCAGGCAAGCAGATCCGGTACGGTCGCCCCGCCGCGCGCCGCGGCCAGGAACAACGAGGTCAAGGTGTTCTGCGCGGCCGAGATCCAGAAGTCCTTCTTGGACGCGTCATCGTTGACCGAGGTGACGAAGTGACCGGAGAGCCGGCGCGCGCCCTCGATGGTGTCGCAGTCGGCCAGCATGTCCCACCACATCTCCCGGGGCGTGTGCGCGATGCCCTGCGGGTCGAAGGTCCAGACCGTGCCGACCTTCATCCGCTCCTGCCGGGTGACGGTGTAGACGTCGGACTTGTTGGAGGTCAGCAGCACCGCGCCGGTGGCCCGCAGCAGCCGGGGGATGGCGATGCCGGTGGACTTGCCGGCCCGCGGCGCCATCAGATCCAGCTCCACGTCCTCGAACGACGACCGCAACTCGGGCCCGGACGGCGACAGATCACCGAGCAGGTTCCCCGTGTCGTCGGGACGCAGCGTCTTGACGCCCTGGAGCGACGGCCGCAGGTCCCGGGCCCGGGCCGCGATCCCCTTCGGCATCATGCTCCGCATCTCGCGCTGCCCGGCCAGCCCTCTGGTCCGGTTGGCGAACTTCTTGTACGCCCCGACGACGATCAGCAGCGCCAGGATGATCACCAGGGCGAGGACCAGCACAATGCCCGCGTAGACGGCGTACGGGGGCGCACCCGGCCAGACCTCGGCAGCCGAGCCGGTGAGCACGGCGGCGTACACATCCATGCTGAACGGCGGCGGGTGCCAGCCGTTGCCCATGATCGCGGCGCCGACCGTACCGCCGAACCAGATGACGCCGAACAGCACGATGTTGAGCAGCGCCAGGCCCGGAATCAACCAGGTCATCTTCTCGCCGGAGGCGCCCCCGCCGGACCTGCTCATCAGCCGTCCGTCCGCTGGTCGGCGGCCGGCCTCGGGGCGGGCAGCGGCCCGTCGCCGGCCTTCAGGGCGGCCTCGGCCGCGAGCCGTTCGGCCTCCACCCGTTCGGCATAACCGTTGGAGACCCAGCGGGTGTTGGTGTCGTGCAGGTGGCTCTCGGTGTTCGTGATGGACACCCGGATCGGGATGCCGGGACGGCCACCGACCTTGATCAGGAATCGGCCGCGGCCGGGCGGTTCCTCGTTCTCACCGTTCTGCGCCCAGCCGGGCGGTGAGGACCAGGACGAGACCAGGTCGATCTCGCGCCGGGACAGGCCCACCACCTTGCCCAGCTCCTGCATCTCGGCCTTGGGCAGCCCGGCGACCGCCACCATGCCGGCCCGCTCGACGAATCCGCGGGCCTTGGCCTTGTCCGCCTCGCTGCCCAGGGCCTCGGCGTCCTTCAGGGTGTGGGTGATCTTCGCGTCGGCCAGGCCGAGCGAGCGGTTGAGCCGGGTCAGCGCGTCGATCCGGTCGACGATGCCGGAGGCTGCCCGCATCGGGCGCCACAACTCGTCGAGGACGGTGAAGAACCAGCGCCGCGGTGCCAGGCCGGCGTCGGCGAGGGCGTGCGACGCGGCGACCGTACCCAGGCCGTCGGACCAGGCCGCGAGCATCGCCGCGGCGGTCAGCTGACCGTCGGCCTCGCCGATCCGGGAGATGTCGATGCACACCGCGGTGGCGTTGGGGTCGATGTGGGCCGAGGTCGGGGACGCGAACGTGCCGCCCAGCGGGCCGTCGAGGATGCCGAGCAGGGACCGGTGCAGCGGGTCCACCGCGTCGCGGTACCGCGCCTCCTGGCCGCGGTCCAGGGTGACCTGCCGGATCCGCGGCGGCCCCTCGTCCAGCACCTGGAGCAGGTCGGTGAGGTGGAAGGCCTGCCCCGGTGTCGTTCGCTCCCTCAGGTGCCGCAGGCAGGCCGACAGCACGGACTGCTCGTGGTCCGAGATCGGTTGGCCGCGCACGATCGTCAGCAGTGCGGCGACCATGTTGAGCACCCGGCCGTGCGCCTCGGCCACCAGGGTCTCGCCGGCCTGGCCGCCGATCTTCATGGCCGCGGCGCCCATCGCGCCCGGGTCCAGCACGTTCAGCCCGCCGACCCCCCGGCCGATGGAGATCACCTGGCCGCCGAGCGCCCGTACGGTGTCCGCGTAGTCGGGCTTGAGGTCACCCAGGACCAGCGGCACCACACCCTGGGCGCTCAACCCGATGAGCATCCGGTTGATCAGCGTCGACTTGCCCAGACCCGGCATGCCCAACATGAACAGCGACGGGTTGGAGATGTAGCGGGCCCGGGTGAACCAGTTGAGCGGGTCCCCGCAGACCGTGGCTCCGGTGGCGAGGTGCTGACCCAGCGGCACGCCGACCATCGGCGCCCCGGACCCGGCGGCGAACGGCCACAGGCCGCACGCCTGCACGGTGGTGGCCCGCCACATCGTGGGCGGGTCCAGGGCGGCGACGCGGCCACCGCCGATCCCGGCCGACCCGCGGTGCGGCACGCTGTCGTCGTCGTTGGCCCGGGCCAGTTGCCTGCGGTGCCGGGCCTCCGCCGCCGCGTTCCGGGCCCGCAGTTTGCTCGCCTTCCGGCGGGCCCGCGGCGACTGGTCGCCGGTCTCGTCGAGCTCCCGGGCCTGCTGGTGCAACGGCGGGACGACCAGGTTGCTCAGCGCGTTGGTCTCACCCGAGGCACCCCGGGGCCAGCCCGCGCCGAGATCGTGGACGCGGATCTGCGAGTCCTGCGCGGTCACAGCGCCTCCTGCAGCTCGTGCGGAATCATCGTCTGCTCCCACGGCAGGATGCCGACGGGCAGCGAACAGGTGAAGGCGGCGGCCTGCATCCGGTCGGCCGCGCGCATCGAGATGCGCGTCGCGCCGAGCAGATTGCGAACCGTCACGTTGGCGTCGGCGACCTCGGCGGCGGAGTCCACGGTGACGGTCACGACCATCGAGAACTCCACCAGGCCGGCACCCGAGGCCTCCTCCGCGGCGGTCTGTTCGGCCGCCGCCACCTCCGAGGCGGCGCGGGCCCGGACCATGCCCCGCGTCGAGGTGGCCATGAACTGCGAGGAACGCCGGTCCGATTCGACGATCTTGGCCGAGGTGGCCGGATCGAGCGGACGGTAGAGCAGGGCCACCCGCTTACGACGCAGGTCGGGCGCCGGTTCGAGCAGGTTGCGGAGCACGCTGGACCGCACCGTGCCGCGCGGGGCGAGGGTCAGCAGCCAGCTCCGGGAGACGCCGGAGTCGTGGTGGTACGCGTTGACGGTCTCCCGGGAGGCGGCGGGCCCGGAGTCCGCCCACTCCAGCCCGGTGCCGCCGTGCTGGGCGCGTACGTCGAGGACGTCCGCCGCGACGGCCGGGTCATAGGCCACCCGGACCACTTCGGCGATCCGCTCGGCCGACAGCGGTTCCGCGGCTCCCCCGCCCGCCCCGACCAGGCCGGTGAGCAGTCCGTGCAGCCGCAGCGCCAGGTCGGTCAGGATCTCTTCCTTGTCCCGCTTGTTACCGCCCGGGAGCCCGTACGTCAGGGTGATGTAGGTGTTCATCTCCGAGGATGCCGAGGGATAGCGGTCGACCACTTCCTCCATCACCGCCCGCGCGGCCGGTGCCGCCCCCGGCGCGATGCGGGTCAGCACCTCGGTGGCGAGCCGGGTGCCCGGGTCCGGGGCGGTCTCGACGATCAGGGAGCAGCCCCGCAGTCCCGGCTCGTGGGCGAGCCGGCTCAACCAGTCGCCCCACATCGCCACCCAGATGTCCACCTGGTCGGAGTCGACCAGGGACCCGCCGTCGGGCTCGCACCCGAGCACCACGGTGTAGAGGTTGCGGTAGCGGTGGTGCAGCACGCCGAAACGCCGGTCGTAGGGGTCCCGGCCCTCCAGCATCGTCACCTTGCTGAGCATCCCGGGTGGACGGAACCGGCCGCCGGGACGCCGGGAGAGCGGGCCGGAGACGTACAGGTGCTGCCTGTTGGTCTTGCGGCGGAGCCAGCCGACGCGCAGCGCCATCACGTTGTAGACGTTGCGGCCGTCCTGGGTGCGGATCGCCAGCGGGCCCACCGCCACCACGAGCGGCACGGCGATCACCACGGCCGCCTGCAGCGAGATCAGCGAGGCGAACAGGACCAGGATGAGCCCGCCGAACACGCCTACCGTTCCGACCAGTCCGAAGGATCCGAGACCGGCCTTGCGGGGCCGGCGCCAGTTGCCGTAGGTCCGGGTCTTGATCGCTTCCGTACTCATGATGCGGGCCTTCTTCCGTGAGGCTGACTATTGGTTCTCGCCGTTCTGGCCGTCCGGCAGGGCGCCGTTGAAGGCGGGAGCGACGTATTCGGCCGCCACGGCGCTGCCCCAGGCGACCCCCGCCGCGGCACCCGTGACGCCGGCGAGCCCACGTCCGGCGCCCGAGACCACCCGGCGCCTGGTGGACCGGCCGCCACCCGACCCGGAGTCGCCGCCGCCCTCATCCGAGCCCGAGGGACCATCGGCGCTGCCACCACCGGCGTCACCGCCGGAGTCACCGCCGTCGCCGGCTCCCGAGGGACCGTCGGAGTCCGACCCACCGCCGGAATCACCGGCGGCGTCACCCGCGCCCGAAGGACCGCTCGCATCGCTGCCGCCGGACGTGCTCTCCGCGTCGCCGGCGCCCGATGGGCCGCCGGACTCGCCACTGCCGGACGTGCCGGCGGCATCCTCCGCGCCCGTTGCGCCATCGGACTTCTTCGACTCCGCGGAGTCCTTCTTCTCGCTGGGGTTCTTGGATCCGGACGATCCACTCGCCGACGCCGCGCCGCTCGGCCCCGACCCCTTGGCCGCGCCCCCGCCGCCGCGGGTCGCGTAGCTCATGGCGCCGGTGGCGACCGCACCGGTGGCCTTGGCCGCCCCGGAGGCCGCACCCGCGGCGGTGGCGCCCACGCCGTCCGAGGAGCCCAGCGCCGCGGCGGCGGGCACGACCAGCCGGAGCAGCGCGGGCAGCGCCACCGCCGAGAGCAGCAGCACGCCGCAGCCGGCGATCTTCTGCTGGGTCGCGTCGGCGCCGGAGGAGGTGATCATCGCCGCGCCCGCATACAGCACCAGACCGGTTGCCGGCTTGAAGACCAGCCAGGCGACCATCCAGGCGATGTGCTTGCGCCACCAGGAGCTGCCCCACTCGGTCATCGAGGCGGCCGCGGCCAGCGGCAGGGTGCCGGAGAGGATGACCATCACACCGAGCCGGATGTACAGCAGGATGATGTGGATGATCCCGGCGATGATCAGCAGCAGCCCGACGATGATCAGCAGGAAGGCCGTCAGGCTGTCCGTGCCGCACTGGGCGATGAGCTTGAGCTGCTCCTTGACGCCGCTCTCGTAGAGGTGCTTCGTGTACTCGTCGGCCAGCTTGGCCAGCTGGGTGAGCACGAAGGTCGAGCCGCCGGCCACCAGGATCATCCGCAGGATGCCCTTGACCGCCATCGTCCCGGGCTGCGCGCGCCGTTCCATCGCCATCCGGGCGGAGGCGAACAGCAGCGACGCGACGGCCAGCGCGACCACCAGCCAGTTGATCTGCAGACCGATCTTGCCGTTCACCGACGAATCGGCCAGCGTGGGGATGTCCTTGGCGACGTCCGCGAACAGGCTGACGGCGGCGCTGAGGATCGCGTTGGCGATCGAGCTGAGGATGCCGTCGATGCCGCTGTCCAGGACGGACGCGACACCACCCAGCGCACCCCCGTAGGTGGCATCACCGCTGCAGGAAGCCATCTCACACCTTCCACATCACGAAGCCGCCGTTGGCGGTCACGACTTTCAGCGGGGTGTGCAGGTTGCCGTCGCTCAGCGGGCGCACCTTCCAGTCACCGCCGTCCCAGGCCACCGTGTAGTCGGCGATCCCGTAGATCGAGGCGGTGTCCTTGATCAGCAGACGCACGACGGCCTCGTCCGGTGAGTAGGTCATCAGCATGAAGCCGGCCAGCGACCGGGAGGTGTACTGCGGCGGCGCTCCCCGGTCCGACGAGCGCATCGCCACGAAGATCTCGCGCGAGATGCCCGGTACGACCTGCTGGTCCGTCACCGTCTCCCAGTCACTGCCGCTCATCTGCCGGGGAATGACGTTCGCCGCCATGACCGCACCCATCGGGGTGTGGGCGAAACACCACAGCAGCGGGCCGCTCGTCAGCAGCGGTCCGGCGGTCGCGGACAGCGGCACCTTGCCGCCGTTCAACGGCTGCCAGGTCACGTCGGCCGGCGGCGCCGCCGGCGGGTCCTGATCGGTGTCGTCGGAACGGCACCCACCGGGCCGGGAACCGTCGGGACCGAGACCGCTGGAGAGCGGGCCGGCCGCCGCCCGCTGCTCGCTGCCGTCCCCCGAGTCCGGGCCACCGAACAGCACAGTCGTGCCCCCGGCACACACCACGAGGAGCAGGAAGCAGGCCGAGATCTGCCAGCCCCGCTGCTGCCAGAACGGCCGGTCGTCCACTTCGCCGGACTCGGATCGACGCCACACGGCTCGGTCCCCTTTCGCTGGACGGGGACGGACCTAGTTGCCCTCGGGAGTGGTGGTGCCGCCGTTGGAGAAGAACCAGCTGATGACGGGTCCCGCGACGGCGACCAGGATGCAACCGCCCAGCACCATGCCGAGGCGGCTCATGTGCTCCGAGCTCTCGCCCCGCTTGTGCGAGATGGCCATCATCGTGCCGGTCACCAGCACCCCGCAGACGCCCGCCGCCGTGCCGGCCCAGGCGATGAGGTTGAGGCCGAGGGTCACGAACTTGATGAGCTCCGGAGGGGCGGCGCCCTCCGGCTGCGGGACATCCACGGCGAGCGCGCGACTGAGGACGTAGTGACCGAGACTGGGCAGAGACATGGCAGTTCTCCTTGTTCATCAGCGGTGGGAGTAATGAAGAGTCGCCTGGTGCCGAAATGCGGATGAGCGTCAGTTCCAGGGGTGCAGGAATGTCATGATCGGGCCCGCCGAAAGACCGACGACGCAGGAGACCCCGATCAGCACGATGCCGCGCCAGTGCTCGCTGAACTCGCCCGGTTCCCCGCGGCGCAACTGCAATCCGAGATTGGCGCCCACGATGACCAGGCCGGCCACCGCGGCGGCCGAGACCGACCAGGCCAGCAGGTTGAGCAGCCGCATCCCGGGATCCTCCGGGTCGTCGTTCTTGAGGGTGAAGGCCTCCAACGGCTTCTCCGAGAACGAATGACCGGGGACGACCACGCCGGGGCAGTTCATCTTGAACCCGATGGTGACACCGGTGGCCGTGCACTGACTGGCTCCGGTGATCTCCTTGAAATTGTCGTGGGTGTGTTCGCCGAACACCTCGAAGTCGAGCCACACGTGATCGGTCGGTCCACCCTCGACGTACAGGGTCTCCGTCTGGCGGGCCAGCAGATGTTTCGAGCAGGCCCGGTCACTGCCGCGGGGCTTCTTCATGGAGGTGTCGCTCTTGATGCAGAACTGGACGGTGGCGCCCATCTGGTTGTCGACGTCCACCTTGATCATTCCCGGCTTGTCATCCGCCTGAGCCGGCGCCGACGCCAGCGCACCCAACCCGATCAGGGCCAGCGCACCGACGACGACCGCACCGATCAGCCGCGTCCGCTTCATCGCCCGCCGCCCTGCTGCGCGGCCCGCACCACACGACCGAGTTTGACCAGGTCACGCGGGAGCCGCTCGGTCTGCCGGCCCAGCCGCCACTGCGGAACCCAGGAGACCCGCCACGTCGGCACCTTCGAGCGCAGCTCCCTGATCATGCCGCGCAGCTCGCGCGGCAGCCGGCCGGGCAGATCCGCGACGAGGACCAGGCCGACCAGCCCCATGCCCGCCGGATGCCGGCCCTCGTGAACGGCGTTCAGCGAGCGGGCGGCCGCCCGCAGACCCTGCACATCGGTGCGCGCGACGAGCAGGATCCGAGCCGGATGCCCACACGTCACATCGGGCCAGTGGCACCCCAGATCCGAACCGCCGAGCACCTTGGCCAGGGTCGAGGCGCCGGCACCGCCGTGTGCCGCGACCCAGCTGACGCCCGGCGCGGACAACGGTCGCTGCCCTGCCCGCGGCGCCTGCGGAGTCAGCGGGACCGGGCCGTCCACCCGCCACGGAACGGCGTGGGATGACGGCGCGGAGGTGGTGTAGGTCAACGATTCCACCCCTTCGTCAGTCGTCGGAAGCCTTTGTCAGAAAGCCACAACGGCCGGCGGGGTGGCCCGGTTCACGACGCCGCGGGTTTCTTCCCGAAGCTCTTCCGACGACCGGGAGCCACCCGCTAGGACCGCTTCTGCACGGTCTTGGCGACGGGCACCGGCTTTCGCCGGATGGGGGACGGGGTGGGCGGTGGCAGGTCGGCGGCTCGGCCCAGCCCCGTGGACCGGGCCACATCGGCCACCTCAAAATTGACCGGGCTTCCCCTCCGAGAGTCAGGGCTGTCGGGCGAGGGAGCCGTCCCGTAGGACTCGCGGCCGTAGTTCCAGGGCTGCGTCCCGTACGACCCGCGGCCGTAGTTCCGAGGCTCTGTCCCGTACGACTCAGGGCCGTAGATCCGGGGCTCCATCCACTCGGCCGTCATGCTGTGGTGCTCGGCGGACACTCGATCGGCCACGGAGAACAGGTCTCGCGTCCGGTTCAGCGCCTCGGGCTCGGCGCGCAGCCAACGCTGCACGTCCGGGATCTGTCGGGCGAGCGCGTCCACGGCCTTCGCCACGTACAAGGTGCGGTCCAGACTCGGCCCCTCGGCCGGGCTCACCCGGCCGGCGGACGAGGCCGCGGCCCGCCCGTCGCCGCGCTGATTCTGCTGCGACCGTTGCCGTCGTTTCTCCTGTCCGCCCTCGTCGTGCTCCGACTGGCTCTCCCGGCCGCCACTGGCACCGATGAGTTGCGCCACCCGATTCGGAACGACGTCGTAGGCCAGCTGCCGCAGCGCCGTACGGAAAGCGAACGGCAGGGCCGCCATACTCCCGAATTCCTTCTTGACCAGGGCGGTCGCTTCGATGCTCACATCGAGCTTCGCCCGGCGCAGTTGCGGGAACTCGTTCGGCAGCTTGACACCGCCGGGGCCCTTCTCCCCGTTGTCACGCCGCTCCTGATTCCGCCTGATCATGTAGCGGAGGTCCTTCTGCAACGTTCGTTCGGCCCGGCGGATCTGGACCGCTCTGTCAAAACGCGACTTGCCGGATGTCGGTGGCATGAGTACCTCGCTCCGTGCGGATCAGTGCTGGAGTTGTGGCGTGCGGCGGTCACCGGTCTCGCAGATCTCGACGATCCGGCCCAGCCCGATCGCCTGTTTCGGCAGCTTGGCCACCTTCCTGCCGAGTCGCCACGGCGCGATCCACGGCACCCTCCACACCGGAACGATCGATCGCAGCAGGCGGATCCGGGTGACCAGCGGCGGCGGCAGCCGGCCCGGCGCGTCCGCGACCAGGACCAGCCCCACCAGTTCCATCCCCGCCGGATGCCGGCCCTCCCGGAGCGCGTTCAGCGCCCGCGATGCGGCCCGCAGGCCCTGCGCGTGGGTACGCGCCACCACCATGACCCGGGCCGGCTCGGCGCGCGCGGCGTCGGGCCAGCCGGTGCCCAGGTCCTTGCCGCCCAGCACGATGGACAGGGTCGTGGCGCCCGCGCCGCCGTGTGCCGCCACCCAGCCGAGGCCGTGGGCGGACAGGGAACGGTGCGGCACCGGGCCGCCGGTTGCAGGGCTCATGCCGAACTTCCTTCTGCCGAGAACGTCCGTTCAGCTGGCCACAACGTGCGCCGGGCCGCACCGGTTCACGGCTGCGGTGGTCACCTCTCTGCGAACTGCAGCCAGCTGACGTTGACGTACTCGTTGGGCTGGCCGCTGGTGAAGGTCAGGTACACGTCGTGGGTGCCGGTCACCGCGGCCAGGTTGCCGGGGACGACCCGCCAGGTCTCCCACCCGCCGGTGTCCGCGACCGCGACCGAGCCCAGGACCGGGTTCCCCGGGCCGTCGAGCCGGATCTCGACCAGACCGGAGATCCCGGGGCCGGCCCCGGACGCCACCCGCACGGTGAACTGGGTCGCCGTACGGTCACCGAAATCGACCCCCGCGTAGCAGGCCCAGTCCCCGTTGGCGATGTTCCCGATGAACCCGCCGCCACCGGACGTCCCCTGCCTGGTGGTGCCGTGCTCGGCGGAGTGACCGTCGGCCGCGATCTGGCCGTACGCGTCATGGCTCTTCTTCTCCTGGACGGGCGGGACCACCACGACGGGCACCTCCGGGGCACCCGGCTCCGGGACGGTGCCGCCGCCGTCGCCGAACGGCGTCAGCGTGACCTGCACGTGCTGCGGCGCATTGTCCTGTGTGTACGAAGCCTGCTCGGTGACGTCGTCGAACGCGAAGCCGTACGCCAGCCCGTCGCCGGCGTACTTGTGCATGATGCGCGAGTAGTGGTTGGTGACGGGGCCCTGGTAGAAGCGCGCGGGATCGGTCGTCGGCTGATTCGGGTCACCGAGCACGGACCGGTTGAGCCCCGCCGCGACGATCGCCGCCACCGGCCCGCTCATGCCGTCGTTGGTGGCCTGCAGCGCACCGTGGCAGAACAGCACATCCGACGTGCTCGGCCGGGCGAACGACCCGCCCGCGCCGCTGAACGACAGGCGCCCGTCGGTGACCCGGCCGGTGAACTCGCCCTGCAAGGTCCGCACGCGCAGGTCGGTGGTGGCATACCTGTCCCACATCTCCCCGATGTAGCCGTCGAGGTAGGTCGGCGAGAACCGGCCGATGCCGATCGCGTGACTCGGCGCGACGATCCGCAGGTTGTCACCGATGACCAGCCGCTCGAAGCCGGGCTGCTGCCGCATCTCCGCGAAGATCTGGTTCCGGCTGCCCGCGGCCGGGGCGCCGGCGACCTTCTCGCCACCGCCGCCCCGCAGCCGGATCGACATCGGAATGCTGAACATGTCGACGTTCGTGGTGTTGCAGAACATTCCGTCATCGGTGAAGGCGAACTCGCAGCAGTCATGCAGCACGCCGAAGTTCGGGTCGCCCTCGGCCCAGCCCACCGGGAACTGCAGGGAGGGCTTTCCGTTGCCGTCCGTCACCACTTTGAACTTCAGCCGCTCGTTGATCGAGAAATAGATCCGGCTGCCCACCATCTTCGGCAGGATGAATGACGTGTCGCCGTCGCCGGACAGCGGAATACCCAGGTCGACATAGCCGTCCGCGCCGTTGTCGCTCAGCGCCGCCGGGGTGAACCGGCCAGGGGACTTCACGTACCCTCGCGGCCCGCCGTTCGGCTGCTCACCGACGATGTACATGGTGATGGCCGAGTTGGGGAACTGCCCGGTGTTGTTCGTGACGGTGATCGGCAGACCGTCCGCGGCGTCGGCTCGGGAGAAGAACGCGGAGCCGATGAACGGTACGCTCGCCGCCGCCCCGCCGGCGATGATGCCAAGAACCGCTCTTCTGCTGGGCATGGTTTCTCCTCCGCATAGAAAAATGGATCGTCCCGAGTCAAACAACGGGACCGGGAAAGCGCATCGTCCCGTTTACGGTGTCCCGTTCCCCCGAGGTCAGCGAACGCCGCCGGGGCCCAGATAGGCGGAGACCACGGGCCCGCTGCCGGCCCGGCTCACCGTGAAGAACACCAAAGTGGACAGCGGCACCTGGACCTGCGCGGTAATGTCCTGCAGCTTCCCGTCGCTGGTCCAGTTGACGACGGGCCAGGCGTGCCCGTCGGAGGTCACCGCCTGCAGCCGGTAGCCGACCCCGGACCGCAACCCGTCGACGGTCGCCCGGACGGTGACGCCGCCGTCCTGCTGGGTGACGAAGACCGAGAGCGAGGCCCCGGTCGAACTGTCCGCCGCGGTCGCCGCGGCGGTGACCACGGGTACGGCGACAGCACCGGTCCGCTGGTTGCCCCGCAGCAACGCCCCGAAGGCGAGACCACCGATCACCAGCACCAGGGCCAGCAGGCCACCCAGCCGGACCAGGGCACCCGTCCGCCGGCTCCGCACCGGCGGGCGGCGACCGGGCGGCCCGGCCGGAGCCTGCCGGGCCGGGGGTGCAGCAGGCGGACGCGGCTCCTTGGGAAGTTTCGCGGGCAGGGGTGCGAGCGGCAGCGATCCGATCGCCGGCAGCTCATCGGCGTCCTTACGGCGCGAGAACCGCGGCTTCTCCGGCTCACCGACCAGCTCCTCCCGCCGAGAAGCAGGACGAACCGGCACCCCGAGCGAAGGCGAAGGCGACGGCGACGGCGACGGCGACGGCGACGGCTCGGAAGGTGGCGGCAAAACCGTAGGCGGCACAACCGTTGGTGGCACAACCGTTGGCGGCTTGGTCTTTGCGACCGGCGTCGGTGGCTTGGCCACGGCGATGGGCTGCGGGGCGGCGGGAGGCAGGACCTTCCGCCCCTCCGACGCGACCGCGGGTGTCGGCAACGGTGGTTTGACCACGGCGATGGGCTGCGGCGCGACCGGACGCGCGGCAACCGGCGCCGGCGCGACGGGAGGCGGTGCGGTCGGAGCCGGCGCAACCGGCGGCGGATCCACCGGCTCCGGACCCGGCCCGGAATCCGGCTGGCGATCCGGCTTCGGACCCGGCTCGGGATCCGGCTTGAGCTTCGGCTGGAGATCCGGTTGGAGATCCGGTTGGAGATCCGGTTGGAGATCCGGTTGGAGATCCGGTTGGAGATCCGGTTGGAGATCCGGTTGGAGATCCGGCTTGGCTGATCCGCGCTTCCGGAAAGGCCGTCGGCGGGTCGGCTCGCCGGCCGGTTTCCCGCCCTTCTTCGGCTCCAACGGCGCCGCCGGCTCCGGCTCGGGGGCGAAGAACTGCACGAACCGTTCCGACGGCGGTCCCGTCCGGTTCAGTGCCCCGAAGTTGTCCAGCACCTCGTCGCGGTCCTGCTCCGACAGCAACGCCAGCGACGCCACCGTGTCGATGATCTGCTCCGCGAGCTCCCGGCATCGCGCGCATTCCGCCAGATGCGCCTCGATGACCACACCCTCGGCGATGCCGAGCGTGTCCAGGTAGTAGAGCCCGAGCAGCTCGGTCACATGCGGCTCGTCGCCGCCTATGTCAGCCACCCGGCCCAGCCCTTCCGGTGGACGGCCTGCGCCGTCGCACCCCTCAGCACCACATGCTCCTGTTGCGGGACACCAACGGGTCGGGGCTGCTCCGGGTTCACGGATCGGCGAATTCGTCGCCGGCCCGGTGAACCGGGGCGCGCCGGTGGCCGTTTCAGGGCCGTGCTCCCGCGCGGGCGGGGGCGGGCCAGGAGGAGCCGGTGTTCAGAGTCGCCGTCGTAGCGGATCAGCCCGTCGCGCGTGCCGGGCTGGAGAAGCTGGCGTCCGACGATCCCGGCATGACGGTCGCCGCGGCCGTCGCATCGGTGGCCGAGCTTCTCGACGACGCGTACGACGTCGTGGTGATCGATCTGCCGCGGCTCGACGCCGCCGCGCTGGGCACGATCGCCGAGGTGGTGACCGTCGGCCATCCGCTGGTCAGTTCCGCCTGGGAGGCCGGCCCGAGCCTGCTCGGCACCGTCCGGGCCGGCGCGCGCGGCTGCATCAGCCGGCTCACCGAGCAGCAGGACGTCCGGGATGCCATGCACGTCGTCGCGCGCGGCGGGGTCTACTTCTGCCCGCGGCTCACCGGCCGGCTCCAGCTCGAGCTGGCCAGCCGCGGCGACGACGACCCGGGCGGGCTGGCACCCCGCGAGATCGAGACGTTGCGATGGATCGCATCGGGCTTCACGCACGCGCAGATCGCCACCCGGATGGGGTTGTCGACGGCGACCGTCGACACGTACGCGAAGCGCATCCGCGCCAAGCTGAACGTCAGCAACAAGGCCGAACTGACCCGGGTGGCGATCGAGCTCGGCCACTTCGTTCAGCATCGGCGCACCACGGCGGCGCCTCTTCAGCCGGTCCAGCCCTAGGCACGCAGCAGGCGGCGGATGCGGGCGATCAGCACCACGGCCGCGGCCAAGGCGATCAGGGTCACCACCGTCAGCAGGGCAACCTGGTCGCCGGTGCGGGTGGAACTGACCGTGGTGGCCGTCTCGTCCGCGCTCGGGGCGGCCTCGGCCTCCTCGGGCAGCACCAGGGTCACCGCCACCGCCGGGTTGATCATGCCCCAGCCGAAGGTGTCGTCGGGCTGCCCGCCGTCGCCCATCTTGTCGGCGCTGACCTCGACCCGGTGGGCGACCTGCCCGGCATCGAGCTCCGGGTACGCCGTCCGCACCAGCGCCGCGGTGGCCGCGACGAACGCCACCGCGTACTGGGTGCCGCTCGCGGTCGTCAGGCCTTTCGGGCCCAGGCTGCTCACGTTGACGCCCGGCGCCACCACGTCGACGCCGCCGGAGCTGTAGTCGGCGGCGCCGCGGCCGTCCACGCCGACGCCGCCGGCTCGCAGCACGCCGTCGCCGGATGCGCCGGCCGCCGCCGAACCGATCGGTGCCGCGTGCACGACGACGATGTTCTTCGTGACCGCTTCGGTGATCGCCCTGGTGACGGCCGGGTCGCCGGTGTCCACATGCGAGCCGATGGCGATGACCGTGGCGCCGTCACGGACCGCCGCGTCGATCGCCTCGACCGCGTCGGCGGCCTTCGCGCGGCCGTCGCCCCCCACCACCCGGATCGGCAGGACCGTCGCGTCCGGGGCGACCCCGGTGACGGCACCGCTCTGGTTCTTGCCGGGCTGCGCGGCGATGATGCCCGCCATGGCCGTACCGGTGCCGAGGCAGTCGGTGTCGCCGCGGCCGGTGCCGGTGACGACGTCGCGGCCCGCGTCGACGTGCCCGGTGAGCTGCGGATGGGCCGCCTCGACGCCGGAGTCGACGACCGCGACGAGCTGGCCTTTGCCGCGGCTCTGCGGCCAGGCCTGGTCGGCGGCGAGCCGCAGGCCGGCCCAGTCGGACCGGCTGGTCGACGCGGCGACGCTGGTGCAGCCGACCGGCCGGGCGGGCTTCGCGGGCCCGGCCGGCGACGGCGGCGTGGACCGCGAGGACGGAGCAGCCGTGGTGGGCGCCGGGGCGGCCGGGCCGGCCGCCGGCACACTGCCCGGCAGCAGGCCGTAGCGGACCTCCGCACCGACGGCGTCCCAGGGCAGTTGCAGCGTCCAGCCCGCCTCGAGGCGGGCCGGGTCGGTGAGCGTCTTGCCGTTCGGCTGCTTACGGGTCCGGTTGAGGTTGAACACCTCGGCCGACCGTGCGCCGTCGCCCAGGAACCGGGCCGCGATCTCGGTGAGGTTCTCCGGCTTGTTCTGATAGGACTCGGCCACCTGGTAGTACTTCACGTACTCGCGGTCGTCGACCGCGGCGGCGGCGGTCGCGGACAGGCCGATCAGCGCGATCACCGCGCTCAGCGCCAGCAGGATGCGCACGGGGGGCCTCATCGGGTGGGGGCGACGGGCACGCCCGGCAGGTACACCGAGACCACCGGACCGCCGTCGGCGAGGGAGACGGTGAAGAACGAGAGGTCGCCGATCCGCACCGGCAGGTAGCCGGAGACCTCCTGCACCGCCGAGGTGCCGGTCCAGCGGACTACTTCCCCGGTGGTGCTGTCGGAGGTGACGGCATGCAGGACATACGCCGTGCCCTCGCGCAGACCGCTGACGGTGGCCCGGATGCGCACGCCGTCCTCGCCCTCGCTGGCGACCGCCACCGAGGCGGATGCGCCGGTCGTGTCGTCGGTGGCCACCGCGGCGGCGGTCCGCACCGGGGTGGGCTCGCCCTGCGGCGAGCGCAGCAGCGTCGCCAGGCCGAGCCCGGCGACGACCAGGACCAGCGCGAGCAGGCTGCCGGCCTGGAGCAGCTTTCCGGTACGCCCGGAGCGTCGCGCCTTCTCCCCGGGGCGCGAGGAGCTCGGCCGCGTGGAGCCGGCGCGCCCGGACGGCCGGACCGGTCCACCCGGGCGGCGCGCCGGCGCGGCAGCCACCGGCGTTGCGACCGGCGCCGGGGTGCCGGGATCGACGTCGTCGGTGCCGAGCAGCGCGAGCGCGGCCACGGTGTCGATGACCTCGTCGGCCCGGGCCCGGCACGCGGGGCAGTCCTCGAGGTGCCGGTGGATGACGTCGCTCTCGGCGGGGTCCAGCGCGTCCATGAAGTGGAGCCCGAGCAGCTCCTGATGCACATGGGCGCCGCTGTCGATGATCTCAGCCACCTTGATCGCCGCTCTCTGGTCCGCCGGTCCGGAAGGTGAAGCCTCGGCTGATCAGGGCCTCGCGCAGTGCCTTGAGACCGTAGAACGTCCGGGACTTGACCGTGCCCGACGGTACCGCGAGCAGGTCGGCCACCTCGGACACCGACCGTTCCTGGAAGTAGATCTCGATCAGGGTCACCCGGAGCCGCTCGGGCAGCGAGTTCAGCGCCGCCCGCACCTCGCTCGCGTCCACCAGCTTGTCGATGCCGTCCTCGGAACGGGCGTGCACATCGATGTACTCGTCGGAACGTTCCTCCGGGCGCACCTCGGCGGCGCGGATCTGGTCGATGAGGATGCGCTTGGCGACCGTGAAGAGCCAGCCGCGGCTCCATCGCCCCTCGGAGTTGCGGGCGTCGGGGTTGCGCCAGGCCCGCAGCAGGGTCTCCTGGACGATGTCCTCGGCCCGGTGCACGTCACCCTTGGTCAGCCGGGTCAGGAAGCTGAGCAGCACCGGCCCGTGCACTTGTTGCAGGTGGCGCAAAGCATCAACGTCTGCGGTGGTGCCGGCGCGGGGCGGCGGTGTGCGCGGCGCCGGCCGGACGTCTCCGGCCACGTCGCCACCGGTGCTCGAAGTTAGGTGACCCACGATGAAGACGTTCGCAGCCCGTCGCCGCGAAGTCACTGTGGTGGCAACAGTCATGGCCGTATGCCCCGGCGAAGGGGTCCCTTCTTACCTCTTGGGACGAATCCGGCGTCCCTTTTCCGGGACGCCGGACCCCGGTGGGTGTCAGCCACGCCCGGGCACGGACGGTGGCGCGTCGGTCCGGTCCGACCAGTGCCCGCCGACCTCGGACCAGTGGTCCTCGCCGCCGTCGTCGACCGGCATCTGCCCGCCGAACGCGGAACCGGCGGCCGGCGGAGGGCCCGGCGGAGGCGGCGGGGGCGGCGGGGGCGGCGGTGCCGATGAAGGGCCGCCGCTGCTGGTCACGAGGGCGGGCACCGGGGCCGGCACCGGGGTGCGGAACCGCGGGTCGTAGAGGTCGATCTCCGGCTCCCCGGCGTTGCCGCCGTCCTCGTCGTCGGCGGGGCCCCGGCGCAACAGCCGCCAGATCCGCTGGCCGAGCAGCAGCGCGGCGGCGATCATCAGCAGCGCGGTGACGATCAGGACGGTCGATCGCCCGCCCGTGTCCCCGCTCGCACCGGCCGGGTCACCGGGGGCCGCCTCGCTCGCCGCGACACTCGCCGCGGGGGCGGGCGGGCGGACCTCCCCGGCCTCCTCGGCGAGCACCTTGGTGACCGCCTCACCGGGGTTGAGGAAGCCCCAGCCGTACTGGCTGTGCGGGGGGTTGCCGTCGCCCATCCGGTCGGCGGTGACCTTGATGCGGTGGGTCACCTGCTCGGCGGTGAGTTCGGGATAGGCCGCCCGGACCAGTGCCGCCTCGGCCGCGGTGTACGCGACGGCGTAGTGCGTGCCGCTGCCGGTGACCGCGCTGCCGGTGGTCGCCGTACCGCCCAGGCTGTTGACGTTGACGCCGGGGGCGGACACGTCAACCGCGCCCTTGCGATAGTCCACGGCCCACTTGTCGTCGACCCCCACCCCCGCCACCCAGAGGGCACCCTCGCCTATCTTGGCCTGCGGGTCGGGCTGCTTCGCGGGCGTCGGCGCCCCCAGCACCACGACGACGTTCTTGGTGATCGCGGTGGCGACCGCCTGGGCCACCTTGGCGTCGCTCGCGTCCACGTACGCGCCCAGCGCGATCACGGTGGCACCCGCGGTCACGGCCGCCTCGATCGCCTTGACCTGCACCTCGGGCGTCGCCGCGGGCTGATTGACGGTGATCCGCACCGGCAGCACGGTGGCGTCGGGCGCGGCACCGGCAGGTCCCTCACCGTTGACCTGCTGGGCGACCACAAGCGCAGCCATGGCGGTGCCGGTGCCGAGGCAGTCGGCGTCCCCCCGCCGGCCGGGCTGGACCACGTCGGCGCCGCCGATGACCCGGCCGGCGAGCTGCGGCATGGCGCCGTTCACGCCGGAGTCGACCACCGCGACGACCTGCCCCTTGCCCCGGCTCTGCGGCCAGGCCTTGTCGGCCGCGAGCCGCAGCCGGGCCCAGTCGGATTTGGTGCTGGAGGCCGCGGCGGAGGCGCAGCCGGTCGACGCCGAGGGCACCCCGCTGGGCAGCGCGCCCGGGCTGGGCCGGGTGCCGGTCGCGGGCGTGGCGCCACCGACGGCGGGCCCGGTCGGCCCGGTCGTCGGCCCGCTCGTCGGCTTCCCGGCCTTCGTCGTCACGGGTGCGGGCGCGCGGTCCGGCAGCACGCCGTACTGGATGCCCGCGCCGACCGCGTCCCACGGCATGACCAGCAGCCAGCCGGACCGCAGCCGGCCCGGGTCGGCGAGCACCTTGCCGTCCGGCTGCTTGCGCCCGGCGTTGCGGTCGAAGATCTCCCCCGACCGGTCGCCGCTGCCGAGGAAGCGGCCGGCGATCTCGGTCAGGTTCTCCGGCGCCCCGTTGTACGCCGACGTCACCGTGTAGTACTTGACGTACTCCTCGCCCGCTGCCTGCGCCGGCGCCGGCAGCGCGAGCACCGCCGTGCCGGCCACCCCGGCCAGGAACGAGCGGATCGCCATCCGGCTGATCCAGGACATCCGGTTCCCTCTCGTCGATTCCCGCGACACCCGCTCGGCCGTCGCACTGCGGCGGACCTGTGGGGGCGTCGCTGACACGACGGACGGCGGCAGCCTCCGGTTCATGGCGGGGGGCGGTAATTCCGGCGGCCCGGCGAGCGGCTACGGAGGAGCTCACGCGCACCCATGTCCAAATGTGAGCGGTAACAAATCCGAAAAGGGGCGCTACAGAAGGTAGCAGGGGGCGTCTGAGCTGCACTTTAGCGGAAACACCGGCCGATCTCGACAGTGCTCGGCGTTCGTTTCTGGGTGTTTGTGGCCGTGACCTTGACAGGAAAAGTTCGATAGTGCGTGAATGTGTTTCCAGATAGTAAAGCTTCTATACCGCCTTTGAAGGAGCCCCCATGGCCACTATGTCCGGACACTGGAGACCGGCCGTCCTCTCCCTCGGCACGGCGCTGATCGTGCTCGCCGGCGCGGGCGCGTGCGCGAAGTCCGAGGACAGCGACACGCCGGCCGCCGGCGGCGCCGCCTCCGCCGGGGCCCAGGTCGCCCAGTCCGCCGCGCCCGGTGTGCCGACCTGCACGCTGGAGCAGTTCGGTGGCACGAAGGTCGACCTGAAGACCGCCAAGATCGGCTTCTCGCAGTCGGAGAAGGAGGCGAACCCGTTCCGGATCGCCGAGACCAAGTCCATCAAGGACGAGGCCGCCAAGCTCGGCATCCCGGCCGGCAACCTGCGGACCACCAACGCCAACTCGCAGTTCAACAAGCAGATCAGCGACGTCGAGCAGATGATCGACTCGGGCGTGCAGCTGCTGATCATCGCGCCGCTGAACTCCGACGGCTGGGACTCGGTCTTCGCCAAGGCCGCCGCCAAGAAGGTCCCGATCATCACCATCGACCGCAAGATCAACGCGACTCCTTGCAAGGACTACCTGACCTTTATCGGGTCCGACTTCGCCGAGCAGGGCAAGCGCGCCGCCGACAAGCTGGCCGCCGCCCTCGGCAACAAGGGCTCGGTGGCGATCCTGCTCGGCGCGCCCGGCAACAACGTCACCACGCTGCGGACCAAGGGCTTCAAGGACCAGATCGCCAAGGTCGCGCCCGACATCAAGATCACGTTCGAGCAGACCGGCCAGTTCTCCCGCGAGGAGGGCCAGAAGGTCACCGAGCAGCTGCTGCAGTCCAACTCGGACATCAACGGCATCTACGCGGAGAACGACGAGATGGGCCTCGGCGCCGAGGTCGCGCTCCAGGGCGCGGGCAAGAAGGCCGGCGACGTGAAGATCGTCTCGATCGACGGCACCAAGGGCGCGGTCAAGGGCATCGCCGACGGCTGGTTCTCCGCGGTCATCGAGTCCAACCCCCGCTTCGGCCCGCTGGCGTTCGAGACCGCGACCAAGTTCTTCAGCGGCGAGCCGATCCCCGCGGACATCATCATCTCCGACCGCGAGTACGACGAGAGCAACGCCAAGACGGACCTGCCCAGCGCCTACTGAGTCACCTCTCCCCCAGGAGTGCTCACATGACCGTTCCCCGTCCCCGGACATGGCGACGCCTCATCGCCGTGACCACCGCCGCCCTCACCGCTTCCGCCGGCACCCTGATCGCCACCGCCGGCCCGGCAGCAGCCTTCGTCCCCAAGACCCCACCCCTGACGACGCCGTGGACGAGCCAGGTCTCGACCACCAACCCGCTGCCGGAATACCCCCGGCCGCAGCTGACCCGGCCGGACTGGCAGAGCCTGAACGGCATCTGGCAGTTCGCCGGGGCGTCCAACATCAACACCCCGCCGGTGAACCAGACGCTGGGCGAAGAGGTACTTGTTCCGTACCCGATCGAGAGCGCTCTCTCCGGCATCATGCGGCATGAAAACTACATGTACTACCGCAAGAACTTCACGGTTCCGGCGGGCTGGAGCGGCCGCAGCGTGCAGCTCAACTTCGGCGCCGTGGACTGGCAGTCCAAGGTGTGGGTGAACGGCACGCTGCTCGGCACCCACGAGGGCGGCTACGACAAGTTCTCCTACGACGTCACCAGCGCGCTGCGGGCCGGCAGCAACGAGGTCATCGTCGGGGTCTGGGACCCCACCGACGGCCAGGACATCCCGGTCGGCAAGCAGCGCACCAACCGCGGCGGCATCTGGTACACGCCGTCTTCGGGCATCTGGCAGACGGTCTGGCTGGAGCCGACCAACCCGGCCCGGATCACCCGGCTGGACACCACCCCGAACGTCGCCGCCGGTGGCCTCGACCTGGTGGTGCAGGCGGCCAACGCGAGCGGCCAGGCGGTCACCGCGCAGGTGCTCACCGGCGGCACGGTGGTCGGCACGGCCACCGGCACCGTCGGTGCCAGCCTGCGGGTCCCGGTCCCGAACGCCCACCTGTGGACCCCGGACGACCCTTTCCTGTACGACCTGAGGGTCACCCTCGCCTCCGGTGACGTGGTCGGCGGCTACTTCGGCATGCGCTCGCTGGGCAAGGCCATGCTGGGCGGCACCCTGCGCCCGACGCTCAACGGCAAGTTCGTCTTCCAACTGGGCACCCTGGACCAGGGCTACTGGCCGGACGGGCTCTACACCGCACCCACCGACGCCGCGCTGCGCTTCGACCTGGAGCAGCAGAAGTCGCTGGGCTTCAACATGGTCCGCAAGCACATCAAGGTGGAGAACGACCGCTGGTTCTACCACGCCGACCGGCTCGGCCTGATGGTGTGGCAGGACATGCCGGCACTGGCCAGCGGCCGCGAGCCGTCGACGGCCGGGCGCACCCGGTTCGAGAAGGAACTCAAGGAGATGATCGACGAGCACAAGGGCATCACGTCGATCGTCCAGTGGGTGCCGTTCAACGAGGGCTGGGGCGAGTACGACGCGGGCCGCATCGCCGACCTGGTCAAGAGCTGGGACGCGACCCGGCTGGTGAACCACAACTCGGGCTCCAACTGCTGCGACTCCGACCCGGACCCGGGCAACGGCGACGTGATCGACGACCACATGTACGTCGGCCCGGGCATCACCCGCGCACCGACGGCCACCCGGATCGCGGTCAACGGCGAGTACGGCGGCCTCGGCCTGCGCGTGCCCGACCACGAGTGGCCGACCGCGGGCAAGTTCGCGTACGAGTGGCTGCCGGACACCAACGCGCTGACCAACCGGTACGTGCAGATCACCGGCAAGCTGGCCGACCTGACCTCCACCAACGGCCTCTCCGGATCCGTCTACACCGAGCCCACCGACGTGGAGGAGGAGCTGAACGGCTTCTTCACCTACGACCGGCAGATCCAGAAGATGAACTTCGCCGCGGTCCGGGCCGTTCACCAGCGGGTCCTCGGCGCGGCCAACGGCACCACCCTGCCGACCGGCCGGCTCGCCTCGCTGCGGGTCACCACCCCCGGCTACACCGACCGCTACCTGCGGCACGAGAACGGCGCCGCCGTCACCGCGGTGATCAACGCGGCGAGCAGCACCGCGGCCAAACAGGACGCCACCTGGTGGGTCCGGCCGGGGCTGTCGAACAGCGCCTGCTACTCGTTCGAGTCCCGCAACTTCCCGGGCCAGTACCTGCGGCACCGGGCCTACCGGGTCTACCGGGAGGCGAACAACGGCGGCACGTTCACCGCCGACGCCACGTTCTGCGCCCGGCCGGGCCTCTCCGGCGGCGGGACCTCGCTGGAGTCGGCCAACCTGGCCGGCTACTACCTGCGGCACCGCAACTCCGAGGTCTGGATGGACCAGAACACCGGCGGCACGTTCACCAACGACGCCACCTGGACCGTGAGCAACCCGCTGTGGCGCAGCGGCGCGGACCTGGCCGTCGGGCAGAAGCGGTCGTTCCGGGTCACCACCGCCGGCTACGACACCCGCTACCTGCGGCACCGGGACTCGCTGGCGCGGACCGACGTGATCAACGCGGCCAGCCCGCTCACCGACCGGCAGGACGCCACGTTCACCGTGCGCGCCGGGCTGGCCGACAGCACCTGCTACACGTTCGAGTCGGTCAACTACCCGGGCCGCTATCTGCGGCACGCCAACTACCGGGTGCAGACGGCCACCAACGACAACACGACCACGTTCGCCCAGGACGCCACCTTCTGCGCCCAGCCGGGCCTGAACGGCGGCAGCGGGAACGTGTCGCTGGAGTCGTACAACTACGTCGGCTACCACTGGCGGCACTACGGGGAGGCCGTCTACATCGCCACCAACGGCGGCGGCAACGCCTGGGACAACCCGGGCAGCTACGCCGCCGACGTCACCTGGAACAACGCCGCCCCGCTGGGGTAGCGGGCGAAAGTGAGTGGATCCATGGCACTGCTGGAAGTCGTCGATGTCGCCAAGGAGTTCCCGGGCGTCCGCGCCCTGGACGGGGTCTCCTTCGCGCTCCGGCCGGGCGAGGTGCACGCCCTGGTCGGCGAGAACGGCGCCGGGAAGTCCACCTTGATCAAGGTGCTGACCGGCGTCTACCAGCCGGACGGTGGCGAGCTGCGCTACCGCGACGAGCCGGTCCGGTTCGGCACACCGATGGACGCCCAGCGTGCCGGGATCTCCACGATCTACCAGGAGGTCAACCTCATCCCGCTGATGAGCGTGGCGCACAACCTCTTCCTCGGCCGCGAGCCCCGCACCGGGCTCGGGCTGCTGGACGAGGGCCGGATGCACCGGGAGGCCGGTGAGATCCTGCGCCGCTACGGGGTCACCACCGACGTCCGCCGGCAGCTCGGCACGCTCGCCCTGGGCGCGCAGCAGATGGTCGCCCTGGCCCGGGCCGTGATGATCGACGCCAAGGTCGTCATCATGGACGAGCCGACCTCGTCGCTGGAACCGCGCGAGGTGGAGACCCTCTTCGGGGTCATCCGGGACCTGCACGCCCAGGGCATCGGGATCGTCTACGTCAGTCACCGGCTCGACGAGCTCTACCGGATCTGCGACACCGTCACGATCCTGCGCGACGGCAAGGTGGTGCACACCGGCAAGCTCGCCGAGCTGGAACGCATCAGGCTGGTCTCGCTGATGCTCGGCCGGGACATGTCCGCCGTCCGCCGCGAGGGCTTCACCGGGTTCGCCGGCGAGCACGCCACCGCGGCGGACGCGGTCCCGGTGCTCGAGGTCACCGGCCTGACCAGCCGGCACAAGCTGCACGACATCAGCTTCACCGTCCGGCCCGGCGAGGTGGTCGGGCTGGGCGGGCTGCTGGGCGCCGGTCGCAGCGAGACGGTCAAGGCGATCGGCGGCGCGTACCCGATCGACGACGGGACCGTCGCGGTCGACGGCAAAAAGCTGCACAAACCCACGACCGTACGGGCGGTCAAGGCGGGCATCGCCACCCAGCCCGAGGACCGCAAGGCCGAGGGCATCGTCGCCGGGCTGTCCGTACGGGAGAACATCGCGCTCGCCGTGCTCCCCCGGCTGTCCCGGTTCGGGCTGGTCTCCGATCGCAAGATCGACGAGGTCGTCCAGCGCTACATGAGCCGGCTGCGGATCAAGGCGTCCAGCCCGGACCAGCGGGTCGGCGACCTGTCCGGCGGCAACCAGCAGAAGGTGCTGCTGGCCCGCCTGCTCGCCACCCACCCCAAGGTGCTGCTGCTGGACGAGCCCACCCGCGGCATCGACGTCGGCGCCAAGGCGGAGGTGCAGTCGCTCATCGACGAGCTGGCCGGCGAGGGCCTCGGCGTGGTGCTGATCTCCTCCGACGCGGAGGAACTGATCGAGGGCGCCGACCGGGTGGTGGTGCTGCGGGACGGCGCGGTCGTCGGCGAGCTGCGCGGCGACGCCGTCACCACCGAGGCCCTGTTGCAGACGATCGCCGCGGCGGCGGAAGTGGAGACCCCCGATGACCACTGAGGCAGTGGCCACCCGACCCCAGCTCAGATCCTGGCTTCCCGCATACGGCGTCTATGTGGCCATCGTGCTGCTGGTCCTCTACAACGTCCTGTTCACACCGAACTTCCTGGCCTGGAGCAACCTGCGGATCCAGCTGATCCAGGTCGCGCCGATCGTGATCGTGGCGCTGGGCATGGCGCTGGTGATCGGCACCGAGGGCATCGACCTGTCGGTCGGCTCGGTGATGGCGCTGGCCGCCGCGCTGATCCCGCTCTACCTCGGCTACGGGGTGGTCGCGGCGATCCTGGTCTCGCTGACCGCCGGCGTGCTGGTCGGCCTGGTCAACGGCACCCTGGTCGCCCGGGTCGGCCTGCAACCCATCGTGGCGACGCTGGCGCTGTTCGTCGGCGGTCGCGGCCTGGCCCTGGTCATCTCCGGCGGCCAGCTCAAGGACGTCCGCAACGACGACCTGATCTTCCTGGGCTCCGGCGACTTCCTCGGCCTGCCGATGCTGGTCTGGATCGCCGCGCTGCTGGTGCTGATCGTCGCGTTCGTGGTGCGGCGGACCGTCTTCGGCCGCCGGCTGCTGGCGATCGGCGGCAACCGGCCGGCCACCGAGCTGGCCGGCGTGCCGGTGAAGCGGGTCCTGATCACGGTTTACGTGATCTGCTCGGTGCTCGCCTCGATCGCCGGCCTGCTCGCGGTCGCCCGAATCCAGTCCAGCGACGCCTCCTCGGTCGGCCTGCTCATCGAGCTCTCCGCGATCACCGCGGTCGTGGTCGGCGGCACCCCGCTGACCGGCGGCCGGGTCCGGGTGCTCGGCACGGTCGCCGGCGCGCTGCTCATGCAGCTGGTCATCGCCACGATGATCAAGCACAACCTGCAGTCGTCGATCACCGAGATCGTGCAGGCCGCCATCATCCTCGTCGCCGTGTACGTCGCCCGAGAGAGGAAGTCCCGGTGACCCCCACCGTGTCGGACCCCGAGGCCCCCGCGGCGGTCGTCGCCGCCGACGTGCGCCGGGCCGAGCGCACCGACCGCATCGTCGGCCTGGTCCAGCGGCAGGGCGCGCTCGCGGTGCTCGTCGTGGTCGTGCTGGTCGCGGCGGCCGCGTTCCCCAACTTCCGCAGCTTCGACAACGCGGGCACCATCCTGGTGGCGGCCGCGCCGCTGGCGCTGATCGCGCTGGGCATGACCTTCGTGATCCTCACCGGCGGCATCGACCTGTCGGTCGGCTCGCTCTACGTGCTGGGCGGGGTGGTCTCGGCGTACGCGTCGCAGTGGGGCCTGGTGCCGGCGTTCCTCGTGCCGCTCGCGCTCTGCGGCTTCATCGGGGTGCTGAACGGGATCCTGATCGCGTACACCAGGATGGCCCCGTTCATCGTCACGCTGGCCGCGCTGCTCGGCGCCCGCGGGCTGATGCGGGCGATCAGCGACGAGGGCTCAACCACGTACCTGGTCGGCAGCGACGCCTTCCGCAGCTTCGGCACCGGCTCGTTCCTCGGCATCGGCTATCCGGTCTGGCTCGTGGCCGCGGTCTTCGCGGCCGGCATGATCCTGCTGGCCCGCACCCGCTTCGGCCACGCGGTCCACGCGGTCGGCGGCAGCGAGGACGCGGCCGCCCTGATGGGCGTCGCGGTGCGCCGCACCAAGGTCTGGGTGTACGTGATGTCGGGGTTGCTGGCCGGCCTGGCGGGCGCGATCAACGCGGCCAAGCTGGGCTCCGGCGTCACGGTGCTGGGCATCGGCCTGGAACTGGACGCGATCGCCGCGGTGGTCATCGGCGGCACCCTGCTGACCGGCGGCGCGGGCACGATCACCGGCACCATCGCGGGCGTGCTGCTGCTCGGCGTGATCCAGAACATGATCAACCAGGTGGGCAACGTGCCGAGCAGCTACCAGCAACTGATCAGCGGCGCGTTCCTCGCGGTGGTCGTGGTCGCCCAGACCTACCTGGCCAAACTCCGCCGGGTAACCTGACGATCATGAATCCGGTGTTCGTGTACGACGGCGACTGCTCGTTCTGCACCTCGTGCGCCCGCTTCATCGAACGCCGCATCCCGTCACAGGCGACCGTGGTGCCCTGGCAGTTCGCGGACCTCGACCGGCTCGGCCTGACCCTGGACCAGGTCGAGTCGGCGGTGCAATGGGTCGGCACCGACGGCACGATCGCCGCGGGCCCGGACGCGATCGCCCTGCTGCTGCGCGACGCGGGCCGGCTGTGGACGGTGCCGGGGCGGGCACTGCAGGTCAGGACGGTCGGGCTGGTGGCGTGGCCGGCATACCGCTGGATCGCGGGCCACCGCCACCTCTTGCCGGGCGGCACGGCGGCCTGCTCACTCCCCCAGGCCCAACGCGACAAGCTCCACGGCACCACCGCCGGCTAAGCAGCCCCGGGCACGGACCGTACTTGCAATCTTGGGCCTAGATTGAAAGTTTCTCGGATCTACTTACAAACTCGAAGCCGCCGATCGGGCTACTTGCATTCTCGGCGCTGGATTGTAAGCAGATGCCGAGATACTTTAAATTCCGTGGAGTACAGCGCGTTCGGAACGTCCCCCGCCGGGTCCCTTGTCCGAATCACCGGCTGGGACCCCCGCTACGGCGAGAACTACGACGAGCAGGCGTTTCTCCCCGAGCCGCTGCCCATGAAGCTCAATCTCCAGCAGGAGACCTACGTCGCTGCGGCCAATGCGACCGCTGCCGTTGCACGCCTGGATCAAGCTGCCTTCCGGTTGCCGAATCCGACGCTGCTCGCCCGCCCGGCCATCAGACGCGAGGCGGTTGCCACCTCCGCGCTCGAGGGCACCTACGCCGCCCTGGACGAGGTACTCGAGGCCGACTTCCTGGATCGCGGGCAGCTGACCGCCTCGGTGTCCGAGGTGGTGAACTATGTCGACGCGGCCGAGCTGGCGTTTGAGTGGATCAAGGACAAGCCGATCACGGTCGGCATGCTCGAACAGTTGCAGAAGATTCTGGTCCGTGGCACGCGAGGTGACTCCGGAGACGCAGGCCGGATCCGCACGACGCAAGTCTTCATCGGGGCCGGCGGCGGACGCGTGGGGGACGCTCGATTCATCCCGCCGCCTCCCGGCGACCAGTTGCGAGCGGGGATTGACGCCTGGGCGACCTGGATCAATGCGGGCGAAGTCTTCCCCTTGATCGTCAAAATGGCGCTCGGGCACTATCAGTTCGAGACCCTGCACCCCTTCAACGACGGCAATGGTCGCTTGGGCAGGCTCGTCTGCGTCCTCCAGCTGGCCGGGCGCGGAGAGCTCCGAGTGCCGGTCCTGAACCTGTCGCCATGGCTGGAAACACGCCGCCGTGAGTACCAGGACCATCTGTTGCGATGCAGCGCGACCGGTGAATTCGACACTTGGATCCGCTTTTTCGCCGAGGCGGTCCGGGCTCAGGCCATCGGCGCTGTCGAGAAGATCGACGCCCTCCACGACTGGCGCGATGAAGCGCTGGACAAGCTGGTCAAGGCGAACATCCGGGGCGTGGCGACCCGGATCACAGAGGATCTCATCGGATATCCCATGATCACACCGACGGCGGCCGCGAATCGGAACGGGGTGACCTATCCGGCCGCGAACACCGCCGTGAACCGCCTGGTGCAACTCGGCATTCTTGAGGAACGCACGGGAAGGCAGTACGGTCGCGTGTTCGCCGCACGACAGGTTCTCAAGATCATTAACACTGACTAGCCCACCAACGCAGGTCCGTGATCCTCAGTTCAGGTGGGCCGTGCCGAGGACGTGTCCATCGTGGTCGGCCACCGCGACTGTGCTCACGTTGCGGAGCTGGATCGAGCTGGCGCCGGTGACCTTGGCGTTGCCGCTGGGTGTCGGGCCCCAGATCGCGGCCTGTTCCTGCGTGCCGTCGGCCTTGCCGACCTTGCACACGAACGGTCCCCGGCCCGGCAGCTTCGACATGGTCAGGTCGACCGACACGCCCCAGGTCTTGCCGGTCAGCACCGCCTGGCCGGTGATCCCGCTGCCGTCCGAGGCCTCGAAGACCGCCGTCACCACCGGCTGGCTCGGCGCGGCCGTCGGCGGCGGGCCCGGGGGCGGCGCGTCGTCCCGGGTGATGATCACGCCAACGCCGCCCGCGACCACCAGCGTGACCGCCGCCGCGACCGCCAGGCGGCGGCCGGTGCTGCGCCGGCGGTTGCGGGATTTTTCGGCCCGCATCCGGGCGAGCAGGCTCTCGATCCGGGCGGGGCTCGGCCGGGTGCCGGCCGTCACGGTCACCGGCAGCGCGTGCTCCAAGGACCGGAGCAGTTCCGGTACGGGCGCCAGCCGGTCCAGCTCGGCGCGGCACTCGTCGCAGCTCAGCAGGTGCGCGTCCAGCCGGTCGGTGTCGGTGTCGTCGAGTCCGCCCAGCAGGTAGCCGCCCAGCAGCCGGCGCAGCTCGTCGTGGTCGGCGGTCATCGCAGCACCCCCATCTCCTCGAACGCCTGCCGCAGTGCCCGCACCGCGTAATAGGCGCGCGATTTGACCGTGCCCTCGGGCACCGAGAGCTGCCGGGCGGCGTCCGCCACCGTCTGCCCCTCGTAGTACATGGCCTGGACCACCGCCCGGTGGTCGGCGGAGAGCCGTTCCAGCGCCTCGGCGACCAGCCAGCCCTCGACGAGCTGGTCGACGTTGTCGGCGGACGGCACCGACGCCACCGCGGCCTCGTCCGCGACCAGGTGCGGGCGGCGCTGCTCGGCCCGCCACGCGTTGGTGACCACGTTGCGGGCGATGGTGAGCAGGTACGAGCGGGTCCGGCCGGGGTCCGGGTCGAGGTGGTCGATGTGCCGCCAGGCCCGCAGCAGCGTCTCCTGGACCAGGTCCTCCGCTTTGTGCCGGTCGCGGACGTACCGCGAGATGAAGCTGAGCAGCACCGCGTAGTGCTCGGTGTAGAGCGCGGTCATCAGCTCCTCGTCGGGATTCACCCGTCGCCTCATCCGCTGCTCCCTCGTCGGCCCGCCGCCTGGTTGTACCCCACCCGGGGCAGGCCGGTTCGATCAGCACGACAGAAACGCCCGGCCCTCCCACGTGGGGAGGACCGGGCGTTCCGGGCGCTACGGCGCCGCTAGCACGTCACGATCGGGCCGGAGTTCTCGTCCTTCGGGTCCTTCAGCGGGTAGACCGGGCCGCCGTAGCGGAAGGTCGTCGCGCTGAGCAGCTCCCCCGTCCACGGGGTCCACGTCGGGTCCTCGGGCTTCGTGGGCGGCACCGGCGGCAGCGGGTTCTCGACGTCCACCAGGTAGTCCGGCGACTGGTCCAGGTCGAACTTGACCACCGGGCCGTTGGTCATGCTGATGCTGCCGATCCGCGCCGCGCTGCCGGAGGTGGACAGCTTGCCGTTGCCCATCTGGGTGCAGGGGGTCAGGCTGGGCGACGCGACCTCGCCGAACCACTGCGTCACGCCGACCTTGGTGTAGCGGCCTTCCCAGTTGCTGTCGTGGAAGTAGCCGATCCACTCCGAGTCGTACGCGATCCACCAGGCGCTGCCGGCGTGCTGGATGCCGAAACGCTTCTGGGTGCCGACCGGCAGGGTGTCGCCGGGCTTGACGGTCTTGCTGTACTGGGTGAAGCCGCAGGCGTTGTAGCAGGTGCGCTTGCCGTCTTTCCAGTAGTAGACGAACAGGTGCGGGTCGTCGTCACCGTTGACCGAGCGGTCCACGGTCCAGCCGACCTCGACGGTGTGCTGGGTGTCGGCGGAGCGCACCGCCAGCTCGGCCAGCGTGTGGTAGTCGCCCTCGACCAGCCGCGGCTTCTCGACGGTCAGGTTCGCCCAGGTGCCGTCGCTCTCGCCGAGCTGGGTGCCGACCGCGTAGTGGAAGTTGACCGGGCGGTCCGCGGCCGCGGCGGTGACGTCGGCCGTCCCCACGGAAGGCGGCATGGGCGGCACGACGTTGGTGCGCATCGACTTCAGGAACTTGCCGTTGGGGCCCTGGCCACCCTTGGGCGCGTACTCCGGCTTCGGCTTCATCGAACCGCTCTTGTCCGCGGGGGCCGCGTCGGCACCGGCGGCGGCGACGGCCGCGCTGCTGGCGCCGGCCCTGGCCCGCTTGAGCTTCACCGGACGGGAGCCCCACGGCAGCAGCCTCGGCGGCACGGAGACGGCCGCGGGGGCCACGGGCGCGGCCTCGGTGATCGCGGTCTCAACCGCGGTGTCCGCGGGCGCTACGACGGCCGCGGGAGCCTCGGCCTCGGGCGTCTCCTCGGCGCTGGCGTTCAGGGTCCAGACCGTACCCATCGAGCCGACTACGGCTACGGCTAGGCCGGCGGCGAGTAAACCGCGGCGTGCGTTCGACACGTGTCCGTCCTCGTTCTTCGGGGGACCGGGGGTGGCGGGCGAAAGAACCTCCGGCACCGACTCTCGGCGGCGGAGCTGACCATATAACGTTCTGAATACCGTCCGCGCCGGTCACGACGCCTTTCCGCCTGAACGGCTGAGTCCACCCGCCGATCCGGTGAATGACGCACCATTGTGGTCGACGGTGCGTGGTCACGCGGTTGCTGTGCGGCAGACTTTTCCGCGTTGTTCGGAAAGAAGCAAACTGCTGTGAGGCTCTTTCGGGTCTAGCGTGGGCGACATGGGCGGCATGCGGGTTCTCGCGGTGACGGAGTCAGGCGTCGAAATGCACCCTGTGTCCGCAGTCGAGGCTTTGCTCGCTGATCCCGGCACGCTGCTCTGGGTCGACATTCCGGAGTGCAGCGCGGAGGCGGCCACCCTGCTGACCGACGTCCTCGACTGCCACCCGCTCGCCGTCCGCGACTGCATGCAGCGCAACCGGGTGCCGCGGGTCCGGATCTACGACCATCAGCAGCTGCTCATCCTGCACGGGCCGCAGCGGGGGCCCTCCGGGCACGTGCATTACATCGAGCTTGATCAGATCGTCGGCGACCGCTACGTGGTCACCGTGCACGGCCCGCTCAACCCGGCCGTCGACCCGGAGATCGCGCTGCGCGAGACCGACGCGGTGCGCCGCCGGCTGGAGTCCGGGCGGCTGCGGCCGGGCACGCCGTACGAGCTCTCGTACGCGATCTCGTCCACCCTCGCGCGCACCCTGGAGTCCTTCATCGAGGAGGTCACCCGCGAGGTCTGGCTGCTGGAGCAGCGGGTGACCGGCGGGCACATGGGCAACCCGGAGGAGTTTCTGGAGGAGCTGTTCCAGGCCCGGCACGGGCTGCTCGCGGTTCGCACGATGGGCGGCCTGGGCGCCGAGGTCTACGGCCGGGTCGCCGCCCTGGAGACGCGGGTGGCCGCGAACGACCGCCCGCTGGTGGCGGACATTGTTGATCAATTGACCCGGATCCGCGCATTGGCCGACGGCGAACGCGAATACCTCCAGGGCGTGATCGAGTTCTATCGGGCCCGGGCCGAGACGAAAATGACCATTGCCGCGGAACGGCTCGCGGTGATCGCGGTCGTCACGTTACCGATCACCGCACTTTCCTCCATTTACGGCATGAACATCATCGTCAACGATCACACCCATCTGCCCCAGTTGTTACTGGTGCTGACGGTCATGGCGATCATGTCCACTTTGTTGCTCACCTGGGCCAAGCGCCGGGGCTGGTGGTGACCACCCGCGGGCCGCGGCCAGGTCGGTGAAGAGCCGCTCCCAGTCATCGCGGACCTTCGCCATCGCGAAGCGGCCGCTGTCGGCGCGGGCGGCGGCGCCCATGGCCCGGCGCTCGGCCGGCTGCTCGATCAGCCGGTTCATGCCCTCGGCCAGGCCGGCGACGTCCTTCGGCGGCACCAGCAGGCCGTTGCGGCCGTGCTCGATGATCTCGGCGGGGCCGGTCGGGCAGTCGAAGGCCACGGCCGGCACCCCGGCGCTGGCCGCCTCCAGCAGCACCAGCGGCAGGCCCTCGAAGCGCGAGCTGAGCACGTAGCCCGAGGCAGCCGCCAGCTCATGGTCGAGGCGGCGGGTCGGGCCCTCGAGCCGGACCCGGCCGGTGAGCCCCAGCTCGGCGATCTGCGCGGTCAGCTTCGCCTTCTTGGCGCCCCAGCCGAAGATCCGCAGCTGCCAGTCCGGGTGCCGGGCGCTGACCGCGGCGAACGCGGTGATCAGCAGGTCGAAGCCCTTCTGCCGGACCAGCCGGCCGGCCGCGACCAGCACCTTGCTCTCCAGCTGCGCGGGCGGCAGCGGCCACGGCGGAATGCCGTTGGGGATGCGTTCCAGCCGGACCTTGCGGTCACCGAACCCGGCGGCGTAGGTGGCCCGGTCGTGTTCGGTCAGCACGGCGACGGCGTCCAGCCGCGGGTACGCCCGCAGGATCGCCGCCCGCAGCGGCGGCTTGTACAGGCCCAGGTTCATGTGGTCCTGGGCGATCCGGATGGCCTTGCGCGACCCGAACCAGGCCGACAGCAGGTTGAGCGCGGGACGCGTGGTGACCAGCACCCCACCGCGGGCGGACCGGAGGTACCGGATGATCGTCAGGTCCACCAGCGGGTCCCAGTTGCGGTACCGCGAGTCGTGCCGGTGCGGCAGCGGGTTGCGGAAGCGCCGGGTCTTGTTGGCCAGCCGGCTCCGCTGTCCCGGCCGGTCGCTCCGGCGGGCGCCGGTCTCCCGCAGCTCGGTCAGCGGCACCAGCCGCACCCGCGGGTCGATGGCGAAGACCGTGTCGTCGCCGGTGCGGTAGACGCTGGCGATCTCCACGTCGTGCTCGTCGCACAGCGCGTTGGCCTGATTCACGACGCTTCGGATCGTGCCCCCGCCCCCGTAGGCGTTGTGCAGCAGGTACCGGATTTTCACAGCGGCAACGTAGCAACGACCACAAAATGATCATCACCCATCCGAGGGCCGAGCTGCGCCGAATCACCGCCATGAGTCAAGCGCGGGATCTGATCGGCGGCCGCTACCGACTCCTGGAGATCATCGGTGCCGGCGGCACCGGCCGGGTCTGGCTCGCCGACGACGAACTGCTGCGCCGCCGGGTCGCCGTCAAACAGATCGGTACGCCGGCCGGCGTCACCCCGGCCCAGCTGCTCGACGCCCAGCTCACCACCATGCGCGAGGCCCGGTCGGCGGCCCGGTTCACGCACGCCGGCGTGGCCGGCATCTACGACGTGGTGTGGCGCCCGGACCACTCGTGGATCGTCATGGAACACGTCGAGTCCCGGTCGCTGGACGCCGCGATCCGCGGGGACGGCCCGCTGCCGCACCGCGAGGTGGCCCGGATCGGACTGGGCATGCTCGCCGCGCTGCGGGCCGGGCACGCCGCCGGAGTGCTGCACCGCGAGGTCAAGCCGTCCCACGTCCTGCTCGCCACCGACGGCCGGGTGGTGCTCACCGACTTCGGCCTGGCCCGGGTCGGCAGCGCCGCGCCGGGCCCGTTCACCGCACCCGAACGCCGGCGCGGTGCCGACGCGGACGAGGCCGCGGACCTGTGGTCGCTGGGCGCGACGCTGCACGCCGCGGTCCAGGGTCAGCCGTCGTTCCAGCGGTCGGCCGCGCCCGCCCACCGCCCGGGGCCGCTGACGGCGATCATCAACCGGCTGCTGAGCGACGACCCCGCACAACGGCCGACCGCGGCGGACACCCAGGCTGCCCTGCAACGGGTCCGGGACCGCGCAATCGGCATCTTCCCGATGCGCATCCCCCGGCCCCGCAGCCGCCCCACCAGCACCCCGTCAACACCGACCGGCACGCCGCCGACCAGCACGTCCCCGCGTGCCGGCGTGCAAGAGCCGACTGGCGGGTCCATACCGACCGGCACGCAAGCGCCCGCTGGCGGGTCCATACCGACCGGCACGCAAGCGCCCGCTGGCGGGTCCATACCGGCCGGCACGCAAGTGCCTACCGGCGCAACCGCGCCGGCCGGCTTCGCCGCGCTCGGGATGTCGATGATTCTCGGCCGGATGGCCGGCGCGCGCCCGGCCCGGGACCGGATCGCCCGCAGCACCAAGGTCACCCTCGTCGCGGCCGCGGTGCTGCTGGTCGGCACCACCGGCACGGCCCTGGCCCTCGACCACCGCCCCGGCGCCACCCCAGCACCGCCGGTCACCACCGGCGTGTACGCCGGGCCGGTCGCCGCCTGCGCCACGGACGGCCCGGCGGTCACCGGCACGAGCGAGGCCCACGGCTACGCGGTTCCGACCGGCTGGCTCTGGGTCGCCGATCCGGCCGGTTTTGACGTCGCGGTGCCGCGGGGCTGGACCCGCTCCCAGGACGGCACCGCCTCCTGCTTCCGCGATCCGGCCGGCAGCCGCTCGTTCCGGGTCGACGCCTCGGCCCGGCTGACCGGTCCGCCCGCCGCCTTCTGGCGGGGCCGGGAGCAGGACGCCCTGGCCCTGGGACGGCTGCCGGGCTATCGCCGGGAGATGCTCGGCGCGCTGCCGGCGCAGGACGGCGCGGCGTGGGAGTTCACCTGGCAGCCCGACGGCGAGCCGGTACGCCGGCACGAGCGGCGCGTGCTGCTGGGGCTGGCCGGCGGGCGCGCGTACCTGGTGGAGTGGGCCACCACCGAGCAGGACTGGACGGGCACCGAGCCGTACCTCCGGCTGGTCCTCGCCAGCCTGTCCTGATCTTCGTTCCCGCATGTTGGTACGGGTTGGATTTGCACCCCGGCGGCCGACGACGATGGGCGCATGCAGCGGCAGGGCATTCCCCTCACGACCCGCCGGGTGATCGACCTGGCGCGCTGCTCCAGCGCGCGCTGTCCCCGCTGATCTGCGCTTTCCGCGCCCCCTTGGCGTGACATCCCCGGCCTGAGCGCCGGTTTCCAGGTTCTCTCCGCGCGTCGTCCACCCTCGGCCGCACCGTGGCGGTAAACCTATAGAGTTGATAGGCAATATATGCAAAGCGAGGAGCTGCAGTGACCGTCGTCGACATCCGCCTCGACCATCTCGCCACCGCCACCCGGCACGCCGCCGACCCGGACGCCTGGCCCGTCGCGCCCCGCTTCAACGCGGCCAGCCGGTGGTACCACCGGCTGGCCCAGGAACCCGACCACGAGGTGTGGCTGCTGACCTGGCTGCCCGGCCAGGGCACCGACCTGCACGACCACGGCGGCTCGGCCGGGGCCTTCCACGTCTTCGCCGGCACCCTGACCGAGGACACGGTCACCACCGGCGCCGACGGGTTGCCCCGGATCACCGCCCGTGAGCTCGGCGAGGGCGCCGGCCGCCGGTTCGGCACCCGGCACATCCACCGGATCACCAACCGCTCCAACCGGCCGGCGATCAGCATCCACGCGTACGGGCCGGCGCTGACCACCATGACCCGCTACCGGATCGGCGCCGCCGGGCTGGCCGTGGTCACCGTCGAGCGGGCCGGAGCCCAGTGGTGAGCGCGCCCGCTGTCACGACCCCGCCGCGGGGCGCCCGCAGCATCAACGAGCTGCTGGCCGGCGCCCGCGCCCGGCTGCACCGGCTCGACCCGCACGAGACCCACCGCCGGGTCGCGGGCGGCGCGGTGCTGGTGGACATCCGCCCGGCCGCGCAGCGCGCCGAGCACGGCGAGATCCCGGGCGCCCTGATCATCGAGCGCAACGTGCTGGAGTGGCGGCTGGACCCGCGCAGCGACGCCCGGCTGGCGTTCACCCGCTACGACCTCGACGTGATCGTCACCTGCCAGGAGGGCTACACCAGCAGCCTGGCCGCGGCCGCACTGCAGGATCTCGGCCTGCTGCGGGCGACGGACCTCGACGGCGGCTTCAAGGCCTGGCAGGCCGCCGGCCTCCCGACGATCTGAGCGGACCGACTCGGCGGCCGGCGGCGGCCGAGTCGGTCCGCCGGCCCGAGCATCGGCATGAGCACCTCGTCCACCAGCCGATCCTGCTCCCCGGCGCCGGGCGGGCCGCCGCCCAGCAACGTCGCCAGGAAGAGCTGGCCCACGGCGGTGCCGAGCGCGCGCGAGACGGTGAGCACATCGTGATCAACACCGTGGCGGGCTTCCAGAAGGTCAGGAACGTCGAGCGGGACCCCCGGGTCGCCGTGACGATCGCCGACCCGCAGGACGTGTCGACCTACTTCTCCGTTCGTGGACGGGTCGTCGACATCACGCCCAAGGGCGGCACGGAGAGCATCGAGGAGCTGGCCCAGAAGTACCTCGGCGGGCCGTACCCGTGGTTCGGCGGCCGGGACCAGGTGCGGGTGATCCTCACCATCGCGGTGGAGAAGATCGTCCACGCACCCTGGGGATGACAGCGGGCCGGGACGGTCCCGCAGGACCGTCCCGGCTCGTCCGCCTAGACGTTGACGCTGGTGTACCGCTTGCCGGTCTCGGTCACGACCCGGACCGACGCGACCTCCGCGGGTGCGACCAGCGCACTGCCGTCCAGCGTCGTACCCTCGCCGGCGCCCTTCTCCGAGACCACCCAGCTGCCCGCCAGCACCACCGTGCCGTTCTTGGCGACCACCTCGAGCCGGCACCGCTCGCCCTGCGGGATGCCGGCGACCGCGGCCTTGATCCGCACCCAGCCCGGCGCCGGCGCCACCGCCACGGTGATCCGCGCGCCGGTGCCGGCGTCGACCGCGGTGGCGGTCCTGGTGCCCGGGATGGTGGTCTGCTCCACTTGCGACGGGGTGGGCAGCGCGAGCGGGGCTGCCGGGTCGGCGGTGCCGCGGCCGACCGCCACCCCGGAGCCGATCGCGGCGGCGACGACCACGGCCGCGGCGGCCGTCATCAGCGCGGTCCGCCGATGACGCCTCCCGGCGGACTCGTCCCGGATCTGCCGCAGCGTGCGCTGCAGCAACAGATCTCCGCCCTCGGGCGGCCCGTCCAGCAGCATCGCCTCGGGCACAGCCTCGAGCGCCATCGTCCACTCCTGCAGGGATTGCACCTCGGTCCGGCACTCGGCGCAGCCGGCGAGATGCTCCTCGACCGCGCGTACCTGCTCCGCGTCCAGCGACTTCGTCAGATAACCGGCGAGGTCCACGTGATTTGTCTTCATGAGGCAGACCGTTCCGTTCCGGCGGCGCTCAGCGTCCGGAGCTCGCGTAGTGCCCGGAGGGCGTAGAAGGAGCGCGACTTGACCGTTCCGGGCGGGATGCCCAGTGCCTTGGCCGCTTCCGCGACCGTGCTGCCGAGCAGATAGACCTGCTCCAGCACCTCCCGGTGCTCGGTGGAGAGCCGGCTCAACGCGTCGACCACCACCACCGAATTGACCACCTGCTCCGCGTGGTCGCCCTCGGCCGCGATCTCGACCGGCGACTCGCGCACCTCGGGGGCGCGGGCGTTGCGGGCCCGGATCTGGTCGGTGACGATGTTGCGGACCACGGTGAGCAGCCAGCCGCGCACCGAGCCCTTGCCGTTGACCAGGCTGTCCGGATGTCGCCAGGCGCGGACCAGGGCTTCCTGGACCACGTCCTCGGCGGCGGCCCGGTCCCGGGTCAGCTGCGTCGCGTAGGCGAGCATCGCCGCCCCGTGTTCCGAGAACAGCGATCTGACCAGCGCCTCATCGGCCACCTCCCGGCGACGTTGGAGCCTCAACCCCGGCATCTTCTCCCCCAGGTAAAGGTGGAAATCACGCCGAGGCTGACCGGACGGAGCGCGTGTCCGGCCACCCTCGACCCCCGTTTTCGTCTGACTGACTCCCTCCACACGTACCGGAGGCCGGGATCGGTTCAGAGTGATTTTCCGGCTGAACCGGATCGGGCCGGGTGTCGTGTGGAGGACGTACCGGCTCACTCACAGGGGGAACCATGAAGCGCAGCCGCATCACCGTCGCCGCACTGGCACTGACCAGCGCGCTCAGCCTCGCCGCCTGTGCGCAGCCCGGCACCGACCCGACCCGGGTGGGGTTCGCGGCCGCGGAGGGTAAGACGCCCGCCGCGCCCGCCGTGCCGCCCGAGCCGACCACCCCGCCGGAGCTGGCCGGCGAGGAGACCCCGGACCCGGCAACCGAGCCCATCCCCGAGCCGACCGTCGCCAAGACCCAGAAGTGGGTCAAGATCTTCAGTGGCGCGTCGGACCGGGACATCACGCCGCCGAGGAGCATCCGGTCGGGCAGCAGGAACGTCGAGCTCAACACCGCCGAGAACCCGGTCATCGGCACCTACGTCACCGACGGCGCCGGCCGCACCCTCTACCGCTTCGACGAGGACAGCAACAAGCCGCCGAAGGCGACCTGCAACGGCGCGTGCGCCAAGGCCTGGCCGCCGCTGCTGATCAAGTCGCCCGGCAAGATCTTCCCGAAGGGCATCGACCCCAAGATCCTCGGGTACGTCGAGCGCGCCGACGGTCACTGCCAGGTCACCATCAACGGCTGGCCGGTGTACTACTTCGCCAAGGACGGCAAGCCGGGCGACATCCTGGGTCAGGGCGTCGCGGGCACCTGGTTCGCGGTCGACCCCAAGGGCGGCAAGACCGGCGACCTGCCCGAGTCCGCCGGCGGCACCGGTGGCACCGCGGACAACGGGGACGCCGGCGCGGACGACGCCCCCGCCGACCCGGGCTACTGACAGTCGCGGCCGGCGTTCAGGCACCGTACGACCTCGCTCATCAGGGCATCCGGCATGAGATTGACGAAGATCGCGTGATCGGTGAGCGGGCTGTGCCGCTGCGCGTCGAACGAGTCGATCCGGTACCGGGTGCCCGGCGCGATGTCGTAAGCGGCGACGATCCGCAGCCGCGGCACCGCGAAGGTCGAGATCGGACAACCGCCGCCGGGCGCGGGGAAGACGAGCTGCTGGCGGTGGTTGTCGCTGTCCAGCCGCCGGCCGTCCCAGCAGCTCGGGAAGTCGAAGACCCGCAGCACCTGCTCGCCCCGGGGGCAGACCACGTAGCGCAGGCTCCGCCGCTCGGGGCTGCCGGAACAACTCCAGACCGCCGCGGCCCGGGCACCGCCGTTGGTCACGGCGTACGCGTCCCCGACCGCACCCCGCAGCAGCCGCGGCATCGCCACCACCGGCCCCCGGGCGTTGCCCAGGTAGGTGAACGACACCGACGCCGCCAGCTGGACAGCACCGCCGTGCGGCCCGTCCTCGGGGCCGACGGTCCGCAGCACCGGCCAGTAATAGGTCGACTTGTCGCCGTTGGCGCAGGTGGTGTCCCCTTTGGCCAGGCTCCTGACGGTGCTGCCGACCCCGACGGAGAGGTTGCCGAGGTAGTCGTGCAAATGGTGCACCGGCCCGGCCCGGCCCGGGGTCACGACCACGTTGCCGGTGTTCCGGTGCCCGTTCTCGTTGCGCCCGCAGTCCCAGGTGTACGAGCCGGGCCCGGCCTCGATCGGCCGGGTCGCCGCCACCTGGTTGATGTCCGCATAGTCGGCGCCCAGCGACGGCTGGCGCACGCTGCCGGCGGCGATGGCGAATCCGGAGAGCAGCAGCTCGACCGCCAGGGCCCACATGACGGCCCGGCGTCGGCCCCGAGCGACGTACGCCATACCGTCACCATACGCACTGCTTCGGCAACCCTGGGTGTTGCAAGGTGGACAGAAGTGGGCAGTCCGCCGGTCTTGGCACGCTGTGACCACCGCTCGCCCGGGTCACAGAAGTCAGGCATATCGGTCCGGTGGATTTACTGTCCGACGGAACGGCTGATACTGGGCAGATGGTGGACTGGATCTCGGGCGACCGACGGCTGCCGGTGCCGGTCACCGCGTACGGGCCGCTGCACCTGCTCGCCATTCAGGTGCACCGGATGGCCAGCAACGGCGAGGCCCATGAGGCGGTCCGGGCGGCCGACGCGTACCAGATGATCGCCCGCGCCGTCCGGGACGACAAGACCGCCCGGTTCCTGATCCAGGGAAAGATGTACGCGCTGCTCGCGATGGGCCGGCTCATCGAGGCCGCCGCGCTCGGCGAGGAGCTGCTGCGCACCGCCGGGTCGCTGCTCAGTGAGGCCAAGGCCCGCTGCGACCTGGCCCAGCTGCACCTGCTCCGCGGCCACTACCTGGACTGCATGCAGCACCTGGCCCGGGCCGGCGTGCTGCTGAACGCGGGCCCGGCCGGCACCGACCGGCACCGCTCGGCGATGTGCTCGTTCGCCGAGGCCGCCACCGCCGCGGAGATGTACGAAACCGCGGCCATCGCCTACGACCAGCTGTGCGCCGACGACGCCCCGAGCCGCTCCACGTCGTTCGACCTGGTGCACGCGGTCACGCTGCTCTACTGGGGAATGCGGCTGGCGCACGTCGGCCGGGCCGAGGAGTCCCGGAGCCGGCTGCGCCGCAGCGCCGAGATCACCCGGCACCGGCTGGACGTCCAGCCGGACACCCACACCACCGCCGTGCACGCGCTGGCCCTGGCGAAGCTGGGCGAGACGACGGTGGCGGAGAAGCTGGCCCGCGAGGCGATCATGCCGCTGCGCACCGGCGGCACCTACCAGTACGCCCGGATGGCCCACCTGGCGCTGGGCATCAGCCTGCGGGCGCACGGCTTCCCGCACGAGGCCCGCCGCGAGTTCATCGCGGCCCGCGAGCTCAGCGAGCACGGCTCCCGCCCGGACGAGCGCCCGATCATCCGCTTCGAGCTGGCCCTGACCGCCCTGGAACTCGACGGCGGCCAGTCCAGCCGGGACCTGTTCGAGGCGGTCGAGGGACAGATGCGCGAGCTGTGGCGGCTGCGGCTGCAGCGGCTGGCGATGCTGCGCCAGGCGGGCCAGCGCGAGGAGGCGGAGGCGGCCCGGGCCCGGGCGGAACGCGAGATCCTGCTCGACCCGCTGACCGGGCTCGGCAACCGGCGCAGGTTCGACCTGCTGATCGGTGAGGTGGACCGGGCGGCGGGCAGCCGGCCGCTGACCGTGCTGCTCATCGACGTGGACCACTTCAAGGCGGTGAACGACGCGTACTCGCACAGCGCGGGCGACCGCGCCCTGCGCGAGGTGGCGACGATCCTGCGCGCGCACTGCCGCACCGGCGACGAGGCGGTGCGCTACGCCGGCGACGAGTTCGTGGTCTTCCTCCAGGGCGACGGCACCACGGGCCGCGAGGTGGCGGAACGCATCCGGACCGCGGTGGCGGCGGCGACGATCCTGCCGGAGGTCCGCCTGACGGTCAGCGTGGGCGTGGCGACCTGGTCGCCGGGCATGACGGGCGAATCCCTCTTCCGCGCGGCCGACGACCGCCTCTACGCCGCCAAATGGAGCGGCCGCAACACCACCGCCGCCTGACGGAGCAGCCACCGAGGTTCGCCTTCGACCCGTGGCGGTGCACGATTCTGTTGGTGGCGGGCGACAAGGCCGGGCAGTGGAACGCCTGGTACCGGACGGCAATACCGTTGGCCGAGCAGCGTTACAGGAGCTGCTCTCCATCGTCCTCGGGCACCGGCTCGCCGAGGTGCGGCGGGCCCGCGGACTCACGCAGCAGCGGCGACGTCGCCGCCATCGCCTGACGGGTCACCGCCCGGTGGCAGGATGCAGCCGTGGAGCGTAGCGGGCAGCGGGTGCGGATCGTGCAGCTCAGTGGGCCCGTCCTGGCCGCGCTGGCCGCCGGTGAGCTGGACAAGGCCGCCGCGCTCAGTCCCGTTCCGCTCACCGAATACCTGGTCGGCCCCGAGTGCCGGGGCACCTGGGCGATGCGCCGGGACCAGGTCGCCCGCGATCCCGCCGAGGCCGGCTGGGTCACCGGGGTCATCCGGGACGAGCAGCGGCAGCTCACCGTCGGTCGGGCCGGCTTCCACGCCCGGCCCGGCGCGGACGGCCTGGTCGAGATCGGGTACGCCGTGGATCCCGCGTACCGGCGCCGGGGTTATGCCCGGGCCGCGTTCGAGGCGCTGCTGGCCCGGGCCGCCGCCGATCCGCTGGTCCGCCGGGTCCGCGTGACCATCAGCCCGGACAACAAGGCGTCCTACGCGCTGGTCGCCCAGTACGGCTTCACCGAGGTCGGCGAGCAGTGGGACGACGAGGACGGCCTGGAGATCAGCTACGAGGCCGACGCCTGAGCGTCAGATGTTGACCCCGTCCGGGGGCAGGTCCACCGGGATCGCCGCCGCCGCGGTGCCGTCCGCCGGCTGCCCCACCGCCGTCATGCCCAGCGTGTACGCGGTCATCGACAGGCTGCCGTACGCGTACCCGTCGACCAGCACGTCCGCGCCCTCCCGGCTCGCCCCCGCCAGTCCCGCCAGGTAGAGCAGCGGCAGGAAGTGGTCCGGGGTGGGCACCGCGGTCCGGAAGTCCCGGTGCGCGTCCAGCCGTGCCGCGTTGAGCGGGTCGTCCAGCATCGTCTCCTTGGCGTCGGAGTCGAAGCGCTGGGCCCAGTCGAAGCCCTGGTCCGGCAGGTCCCGGCGCACCCCGCCGAGGTTGTGCACCACGTTGCCGCTGCCCAGGATCAGCACGCCGGACTCGCGCAGCGGGGCCAGCTTCGCGCCCAGCTCCAGGTGGTAGTCGAAGCCCCGGTCGGCGTTGATGGACAGCTGGGTGACCGGGATGTCCGCCTCCGGGAAGGCGTGCACCAGCACCGACCAGGTGCCGTGGTCGATGCCCCAGGAGTCGACGTCGGCGCCGACCCAGGTCGGCTTGACGATGTCGCTTACCTCCTCGGCCAGCGCGGGCAGGCCGGGCGCCGGGTAGTCGACGTCGAAGAGCCGCTGCGGGAAGCCGAAGAAGTCATGGATCGTGCGGGGCCGGGGCATCGCGGTGACCGCGGTCGCGTTGATGTACCAGTGCGCGGACACCACCAGGATCGCCCGCGGCCGCGGCACGGCGGCGCCGAACGCCCGCCAGGCCCGGGTGTAGCGGTTGGTCTCCAGCGCGTTCATCGGGTTGCCGTGGCCGATGAACGCGGCCGGCATGATGGTCATGGTTGCAGCTTAAACCTTCACCGCGGATAGACGACCCCCGAACGCCCGCTGTACGGATGCCGCGTGCCGTCCAGCTCGTAACCGGTATGGGGCGCGTCCAGCCACACGATGTACGGCACCCCCGGCGAGAGCCCGCTGATCGTGGCCGTGACCGTGCAGCCGGTGCCGGCCGGCACGTTCTGCCAGGTGTAGTCCGGCTGGTTGCCGGAGTTCAGCGGCTGCCGCACCGCGGTGATCCGGTAGTCGGAGTCGTACTGCCGGGGCCAGGTCACGGTCAGCTTGCCGGCGCCCGGCACCACCTCGAGCGGGATCAGCGGCGGGTTGACGATCCAGTCCTGGGCGCAGCCGGGCACCACCGGCAGGAACGTGACCGGCGGCAGGACCGGGCTGCGCGAGCCGCCGCGCGACGGCACCGGGCTGGGCGTGGCGCTGCCGGTGGCCACCACGATCCAGTCGGCGCCGGGGGCGGGGGTGGCGCTCGCGGCCGGGCTCGGGTTCGACGTGTCGAGCCCGAGCAACCCGCAGCCGCCGAGCGCGATCGGCAGCGCGAGCAGCGGGAGCAGGAGCCTTCGGAGCCGCATGCCCCTTGCATCGGCCCCGATCAGGAATGACTTAGCGGCGGCGCAGAAGACCACCCGGCCGCGAGCAGGTCGTCGCGGGCCACGGCGGTGCGCAGCCGGGCCGCGTAACACCCGGTCAACACCCGCGACGGTACGCCCCGAGCAGCCAGTTCACGCTCGAAACGGCCGGTCATCCAGGCCCGGATCCCGGCACCGTCGCGTAGCCCGTCGTCCACGAACGGCACGCCCTCGTGGTGCGTGAGCAGGTACAGATCGGGCGGGCGGACCCGGGCCGCCACCCCCGGCGAGGTCGTCCAGCCGGCGCCCGCCGCCGTCATCGCGCCAGCACGGCAGCCGGCACCGGCGCTGTCAGGCCTTGAAGAGCTGGTGCCCGGCCATCTCCAGGACGTCCTCGGCGACCGTCACCGGCGTCCGCAGCCCGGTCTCGTCGCGCAGCACCAGCCCGGAGCCCTGGGGGCGGTACGTGCCCCGGGCGGCGCGGTGCCGGCCCTCGACGCTGCCCAGGTACGACCAGTCGGCGTCCAGGCGCAGTTTCACCGTACTGTCCGCGCTGCGCCAGACCCCGACCAGCGGGGCGGCGTCGCCGGTGCCGGCCGGCACCGGCGCGGCGAGCCGCTCGGGGGCCACGCCGCCGAGCGCGAGCGCGAGCAGCGGTGCCGCGCCGAAGATGGTCGCGTCAACGCGGTGGTTTCGCATCAGTGCTGCTCCGGGGGACGGCGCGGGGTGGGCCCCCAACTTCGGCAGGGACCCCGCCCCGGATGAGCAATTCACCGGGTGATTGCGTACACCCGGTTGGTCCGCAGCCGGCCGGACCGGCCCGCGGGCACCGCAGGCGACCGACGTCCTGCGCCACGACGGGCCCGGGTGTTCCCGCTGCTGGCCGAAACAGCGCAGCCGCGCACTTGAACCCGGCGCCGTGGTCCGGAATGCTCATTCGGCTCGCCCCGCACCGATCGTTCGGGTGACGACGCCCCGGACGAGAGGAGTTCCATGGACCACGCCCCGCGTCATGCCGCGTGGGATCGGCGGTTGCTCCTGGCCTCCGGCGCCCTGGCGGTGACCGCTTCCGCGTGGTTCTTCCTCGTGTTCGCCCTCGGTGCGGCGATTCCTGCCCTGGTGAGCTGGCTGCTGATGCCCTGCGGCGCCGCGCTGGCCGCCGGGCTGTGCCACCGGGCCGGCGCCGACCCGCTCCTCCCGGGGGCCGCCCGGCGTTTCTGGCGCCGGATGAGCCTCGCGCTGGCCGTGCTGACCGCCACGATGGTGTCCCACTCGTACGAGTCGGTCGCGGCCGGCGTCACCACCCGGGTCGGGCTGATCACCGGGCTGCTGCACGCGGCCTTCCTGCTCCTGCTGGCCTGGCCGCTGTTCGGCCTGCCGATGGCCGCGGGCTCGCGGGCCCGGCGGGTGACGGTCGGGCTCGACATCGGCGTCATCGTCGCGGGCGCGGCGATCTTCTGCTGGCACTTCGTCGCCCGGCACCTGTTCGCGGACACGGCGGCCGGTGACGTCTCGATCGTGACGAGCGCCGGTTTCCTGATCACCGGGTCGATCGTCGTGGTCGGCACGGCCAAGGTGGCGGTCACCGGCGCCGGGTCGCTGGCCGGCCGCTCGCTGACCGCGCTGGGTGCGGCGCTGGTCGCCGGCGGCCTCGGCGTTGCCCTGACGCCGCTGCTCAGCGACCGGCCCGCCCTCGACACCACCCTGCTGGTCGTGCCGGTCTCCGGGTTCCTGGTCGCGCTCGGCGCGGCCAGGCGGGCCGGTCCCCGCGGCGCCGGCCCGGCCGCCCGGCGCCAGCGGCACAGCCCGTTGCTGTATCTGGTCGCCGCCGCGACGAACGCGCTGCTCATCGCCGTGGTCGTGGAGGACAGCGCGGACCGCATCCCGGTCACCGTGGCGGCGGTGATCCTGACCGCGCTGGTCGTGGTCCGCCAGCTCACCGCGTTGCGGGAGAACGAGCACCTGCTCGGCCGCCTCGACGCGAACTTCCTCGAGCTGCGGCACAAGGAGCAGCGCTTCCGCCTGCTGGTGCAGAACTCCACCGACGTCGTGACGATCACCGAGCCGGACGGCCGGATCCGCTACATCAGCCCGGCCGTGCAGCGGGTGCTCGGCCTGGCCCCGAGACCGCTGGTGGGCACCTCCATCGTGCACCGGGTGCACCCGGAGGACCGCGCCACGATCGCCGCCAACGTCGGGCACGTGATCAGCCGCCCCGGCAACTCCGCGACCTACCAGGTGCGGCTGGCCCACGCCGACGGCACCTACCGGACCCTGGAGATCATCAGCGTCAACCTGACGGACGAGCCCAGCGTCGGTGGCGTGGTCAGCAACTCGCGGGACGTCACCGAGACGGTCCAGGCGCACGAGCGGCTCAGCTACGAGGCCACCCACGACGTGCTGACCGGGCTGGCCAACCGGGCGCTGTTCGCCGAGCGGCTCGCGGCCAGCATCACCCCCGCCGGTCCCGGGCACCGGATCAGCATCGTGCTGATCGACCTGGACGACTTCAAGACCGTCAACGACACGCTGGGCCACGCGGTCGGCGACGGGCTGCTGGTCGCGGTCGCCGAGCGGATGCGCGCCGGCATCCGGCCCACCGACACCATCGCGCGGCTCGGCGGCGACGAGTTCGCGATCCTGTTCGAGGGGCTCGGCGGCGCGGCCGTGGACCGGGTGCTCGGCCGGATCGCCGGCGCGCTGGCCGTACCGGTCGACATCGACGGCCACCTGCTCGCGGTCCGGGCCAGCTTCGGCGTGGTGGACGGCCGCGGCGGCGACGACGCGGGCAACCTGCTGCGCCAGGCCGACATCGCCATGTACGAGGCGAAGGAGCGCGGCGAGGGCGGCTGTCAGCGCTATCGGCCGGGCACCGAGGCCCGCGGCGCCGAACGCAGCCGGCTCGCCTCCGCGTTGCTGGCCGCGCTCACCCACGACGAGCTGGTGCTGCACTACCAGCCGGTGGTGACGCTGCCCGAGGGCCGGTTGACCGGGGTGGAGGCGCTGGTCCGCTGGGAGCATCCCACGCGAGGCCTGCTCGGCCCGGGTGAGTTCATCCCCGGCGCGGAGCAGACCGGGCTGATCGTGCCGCTCGGTCGCTGGGTGCTGCGCACGGCCTGCCGTCAGGCCGCGGCCTGGATCGCCGAGCTGGGCGAGCTCGCGCCCGGGACGATGTCGGTGAACGCCTCGGCCCGGCAGCTGCGGGAGCCGGGCTTCGCTGCCGACGTGGCCGCGGCGCTGACCGACAGCGGGCTCGACCCGCACCGGCTGACCGTCGAGATCACCGAGTCGACGGCCGTGGGCGGCGGCGCGACCCAGGAGACCCTGCGCGCGCTGCGGACCCTGGGCGTACGGCTCTCGCTGGACGACTTCGGCACCGGCGCCTCGACGCTCAGCCTGCTGGCGAACTGCCCGGTGGACCAGATCAAGCTGGACCGCTCGTTCGCCCCCGTGCCCGGCCCCGACCTGATCGCCGGCGCCGTGCTGCAGCTGGCCCGCGCGATGGGGATGGAAGCCGTCGCGGAGGGCGTGGAAACGCCCGCGCAGGCCGCGAAGCTCGGCGCGCTCGGTTACGTCCGGGCGCAGGGCTTCCATTTCGCCCGGCCGATGCCGCCGGAGCAGCTCGGCACCGGCATCGTCACCGACGGCTTCAGTGCGCTGGCCGGCTCGCTCGCAGCGCGCCCATGACGGCCGTGCTGAGGAGCTCCAGGTAGTCGTCGTCGATAGGCGTGCGCGAGACCGCCAGCCGCCAGTACAGCGGGCCGAGCATCAGGTCGACCGCGAGATCGGGGTTGGTGTCGGCGGGCAGCTCGCCGCGCTCCACCGCCTGACCCACGAGCTTCTCGCCGACGGCCTGCTGGTGGGTGCGCAGGGCGCGCTGGAGCGTCTCGGCGATCTTCGGGTTGCGCGCCGCCTCGGCCATCAGGTCCGGGATGATCTGCGACGCGATCCGGTGCTGCAACGCCTTGCTCACGATGAACATGAGCAGTTGCAGATCACCCGCGAAGCTTCCGGTGTCTGGCATAGGCACGCTACGCTCCGCCACAGCGGAGACGATCTCCAGGACCATCTCCAGCTTGTTGCTCCACCGGCGATAGATCGCGGTCTTGCCCACGCCGGCCCGGCGCGCCACCGCCTCGATCGACAGGCGGCCGTAGCCGACCTCGGCCAGCTCGTTCATGACCGCGTTTCGGATGGCCGCGGTGATGTCCCCGCGGAGCACCGCCGCTCCGGCGGGCGCACGTTTCGCTGTAACCACAGGAGCACTATACGCCAGGACGCAACGGTTGCGTTCCGGCGCTCGTTCGGCTACTTTCGGATTCAACGTCGATACGACGCCGTTCCATCGCGGCACACTGTTTAATGTGTTCCCGCGCAAGTCACCAAGGTCCCCGATCCCCAGCGGACCGACCAGATCGGAGCGCCACCCGATGCCCCAGACGGCGGTCGCCGGTTCCGACACCGGCCTGACGCTCAAGGAGCTGGCCCGCAGGCACGGCCTCAGCGCCGCGGGAAAACTCCCCAGCCTGCGGGAGTATTCCCGGCAACTCTGGGCCTACCGGCACTTCATCGCGTCGTACGCCAACGCCAAGGTCACGTCGTCGCTGGGCAAGACCCGGCTCGGCGTCTTCTGGCAGGTGCTCACGCCGCTGATCAATGCCGCGGTCTACTACGTGATCTTCGGCGTCGTCCTGGACACCCAGCGAGGGGTCGACAACTTCGTCCCCTATCTGTGCACGGGTGTCTTCATCTTCGGCTTCACCCAGTCCGTGGTGCAGGCCGGCATCCAGGCGATCAGCGGCAACATGGGCCTGATCCGGGCGCTGCACTTCCCCCGGGCCAGCCTGCCGCTGGCGATCACCACGGTCGAGATCCGCAACATGCTGGCCTCGATGGCGGTGCTGATCGTCATCGTGCTGGGCTTCGGCGAGCCGATCACCTGGGAGTGGCTGCTCATCGTGCCGATCTTCCTGCTGCAGAGCGTCTTCAACGCCGGCCTGGCGCTGGCGGCGGCCCGGCTGGGCAGCAAGGTCGCGGACTTCAAGCAGCTGGTGCCGTTCGTCATGCGGATGTGGCTCTACGGCTCGGCGGTGCTCTACCCGGTGACCCGCTTCTCCGACAACCTGAGCGGCTGGCAGCTCAATGTGGTCGAGGCCAACCCGATGCTCGTCTTCATCGACCTGATGCGGCACGCGCTGATGGAGGACGTCCCGCTGGCCGGCTCGGCCACGGTGCTGTGGCTCGAAGCGGTCGCGTGGACCCTGGTGGTCGGCATCGGGGGATATGTCTACTTCTGGCGCGGAGAGAAGGGGTACGGCCGTGGCTGACAACCTGACCGGCAGCGATCGGCCGGTGCCGACGGTCATCGTCGACGACGCCCACGTGGTCTACCGGGTGCAGCAGTCCGCCACGCCCGGCACCGGCAGCCCGCTGGCGAGCTTCAAGCGGATCGTGACCGGCACCAAGCCGGCCACGCTGCGCGAGGTGCACGCCATCAAAGGTGTGAGCTTCGTCGCACACAAGGGCGAGGCGATCGGCCTGATCGGCACCAACGGCTCGGGCAAGTCGACGCTGTTGCGCGCCATCGCCGGCCTGCTGCCGGTGGAGCGGGGCGCGATCTACGCGGCCGGCCAGCCGTCGCTGCTCGGCGTCAACGCGGCGCTGATGAACGACCTGCCCGGCGAGCGCAACGTGGTGCTCGGCTGTCTGGCCATGGGCATGTCACCGGCCGAGGTGAAGTCCCAGGTGAAGAACATCATCGACTTCTCCGGGATCAACGAGCGCGGCGACTTCAGCTCGCTGCCGATGCGGACGTACTCCTCCGGCATGGGCGCGCGACTGCGGTTCGCCATCGCGGCCGCCAAGAAGCACGACGTGCTGCTGATCGACGAGGCGCTGGCCACCGGCGACGCCAAGTTCCGCCGGCGCAGCGAGCAGCGGGTCCGCGACCTGCGCAAGGAGGCCGGCACGGTCTTCCTGGTGAGCCACAGCGAGCAGTCGATCCGGGACACCTGCGAGCGGGCCATCTGGCTGGAGTCCGGCGTGATCCGCGCCGACGGCACCACCGAGGACGTGCTGAAGGAGTACGAGGCCTACGTCAAGCGGTAGGCCCCGCACTCCCGGTGTCAGCGCATCGACAGGTGCACGTGGTTGGTGTGATCGCTCGACGGATCGCCGCCGGCCCCGGAGTACGACTTCCAGCCACTGCTGGGCAGCCAGATCCGGCGGAACCAGATGACATAGAGCACGCCGAGCCGGCTCGCGTTGTTGATGAAGTAGGTCGACAGCCGGTTGCCGTAGGTCCGGCTGGCACCGGTCGCGTCGCCGCCGAAGCCGTTCTTGTCGGCCGCGAAGTCGCAAGCCTTGCCCTTCGGGTGCTCACCGCTGTTCTGCTGACGGAAGCACGAGACGAAACGGGTGAAACCGTCCTTCTTCGCTTCCTTCATCGCGTGCAGCGTGCGCGGCGAGATGCAGCCCGACGTGGTCGGGTCGTTGAGGCTGCACGACTCGCTCGGCAGCGAGCCGTCCGAGTTGCGGGGCGCGGCCGCGGCCTGGGAGCTGCTGCCACCGCCGCTTGATTCGCCGCCGGACGACGAGGAGTCGCTCGACTCGCCGCTCGACCCGCTCGCGGCGTTGGCGGCCTTGAGGGCACCCTCCGCCTGATTCTTGCGCTTGGCCATGACGGTGAGCTGACGCTGCTGGTCCCGGACGGCGGCGTCGATCGCGACCTTCGCCTGCTCCTGCTGGACCTTGGCGTCCTTGAGATCGCGCACCGCGCGGTCCTGCTTGACGGCGATCGTCTCCAGGGTCCGCGCCCGGTCCAGCATGCTGCCGGTGGAGTCGGCGGTGATCAGCGCCGTCATCGGCCCGAGCCGGCCGGTGCGGTAGGACTGCTGGACGATCTCGTCCAGGGCCGCCTGCTTGGGACCGAGCTCGGTGTCGATCTCCTTGAGCTTGGCGGTGAGCTGCTGCTGGCGCTTCTTGGAGCGCTCCAGCGCCTCCTTGGCCTCGACGAAGCCCTTGGACGCCGCCTCGAGCTGCTGGATGAGGGATTTCGAGCCGCCCTCGCCGTCGTCGCCCGAGTCGCCCGGCGCGGCGAGCGGACGGGGAGCGGCGGAGGCGGAGGTCGGGGCGGCGAGGGCCAGCCCCGTGGTGGCGACGAGCGCCGCGAGCACGGTCGCTAATCGCCGGCGGGCAGGATTGAGCCTCACGAACATTCCTTCCGTCGGCCGCCGACCGAGTTAGCTGACGGGTTCGGGACGGAAGTGATCCCTACCGATCCGCGCGGCGCACGGATCGGATTCACCCCATTACTTCGGGTGGGTCCCCGGCTCGCCTTGCGGCGATTAGGCGGCGGTCTGCGCTGAGACCGTGACGAACACTACCCATCAATGCTAGGAATCGACAGTCGTCACACAGTGAGCAATCGACCGACCACTGCGGGTGAGGAATGCCGGAGAGAATGCAACGACTCACATTGATACGTCGTTACGGCCTATGAGCTGCGTTATTCCATCGAGTGGTAACGGAAAGTCGTTACCCGGTAACGGTTTTACCCCCGCGGCAGCACTGTCAGCGGGGCTGTTGTCAGGTAAGCTGGCCGCCGGTTACTGCCAGAAGGCGCTGCCCCCAAGGTGCCGGCAGCCCACCATCTAATCGTCGCGAGATGAGCCGGGGAACCACAGAAGTACCGGGGTGAATCCACGAGTCAGTGGTAGGGATCGCTTCCGTCCCGAACCCGTCAGCTAACCCGGCCGGTGGTCACGTGGAAGGATTCTGAATGACGGCAAGACCCCGCCGGTGGCTGATCCTCGCCCTGGCTCCGCTCGCCGCGGTCACGATGATGCTCTCCCCCGCATCCCCGGCGAACGCCGACCCCGACGACACCAAGAAGTCGTCAACCGCCGACGACGGCGACGACAATCCGCTGCTGAACGATGTGCTCGACTCCACCGGTCGGCGCTATCTGACGGCGAAGGCGGCGGTCAAGAAGTCCACCAAGACCCAGCTGGGCCTCGCCCTGCAGGTCAAGAACGCCGAGGCGAAGCGGGACCTGCTGCTGCCCGAGGTGGGCGCGGTCGCCGCGCAGCAGTACCGCACCGGCGGCATCTCCACGATGGGCTTCCTGCTCAACACCGACACCCCGGACGGCTTCCTGCGCAAGGCGGTCTCGCTCGAGGAGATCAACGCCCTCAACAACGGCAAGCTGCGCGAGCTCTACGCGGCCATCGACGAGGTGACTGCCACCAAGACCCGCCTCGACCAGGAGGTCCGGGCGCAGAAGCAGAACCTCGCGCTGATGGAGAAGCAGAAGGAGTCGGCCGAGAACGCGCTGGCCAAGGTCGGCGGCACCACCGTGACGGGCGGCTTCGTGCTCGCCAAGTCACCGGTGGCCGCACCGGCGCCACGCAACTCCGACGGGGAGTTCAGCCCGGAGTCGTGCAACGTCGACGACCCGACCACCGGCGGCTGCATCACCGGGCGCACGTTCCACATGTACAAGGAAGTGAAGAAGGCGAAGTTCAACCGATTCGTCGGTTGTCACCGCAACGGCGGGCCGTTCGAGCATCCCAAGGGACGCGCGTGTGACTGGTCACTGCAGAAGAGCGGCTTCGCACCCTGGCACAACCGGGACACCCGGGAGTACGGCAACAACCTGATGGCCTTCCTGGTGCGTAACGCCGACCGGCTCGGCATCCTCTACGTCATCTGGAACAAGCAGATCTGGTTCCCCGCCACCGGCTGGAAGTCGTACAGCGGTCCCAGCGACCACACGGACCACGTACACGTCTCGATGCTTTAGCGCGGCAGCGCGGAAAAGCCCCCGTCCTCCTCGCGGAGGACGGGGGCTTCGTCGTTTCCGGGTCAGACCCCGGTGGCCCGGCGGACCGGGGCCCGGCCGGCCGGCTGTCCGGGCGGCGGGCCGGTCGGCGCGGCCGGCGGGATCGCCAGCACCACCGGCTTCACCTGGGTGATGGTGACCTCCTTGCCGTGGTGCAGCAGGTCCAGGCGGGCCGAGCCGCCACCGTTGCGCAGCGAGTAGGTGACCTCCTCGGCCGTCACCTCCACCCGCAGGCGCAGGCCCCGCCAGAGCAGCGAGAACTCGAGCCCGTTGATCCGGCTCGGCAGCCGGGGCGCGAAGGAGAGCTGGCCGTTGAAGTCCCGCATGCCGCCCAGGCCCGCCACCAGGGCGATCCAGGAGCCGGCCAGCGACGCCACGTGCACGCCGTCGCGGGCGTTCTGGTGCAGGTCGTGCAGGTCCATCAGGGCGGCCTCGCCCAGGTAGTCGTGGGCCAGTTCGAGGAAGCCCACCTCGGCGGCCATGACGGCCTGGATGCAGGCCGACAGCGACGAGTCCCGCACGGTACGCGCGTCGTAGTACGCGAAGTTGCGGGCCTTCTCCTCCGGGGTGAAGGCGTCGCCGCGCACGTACATCGCCATGACCAGGTCGGCCTGCTTGACCACCTGCTTGCGGTACAGGTCGAAGTACGGGTAGTTCAGCAGCAGCGGGTACGCCTCCGGCGGGGTGTTGTCGAAGTCCCACTCCGCCAGCCGGGTGAAGCCCTCCGACTGCTGGTGCACGGCCAGCTCCCGGTCGTACGGGATGTGCACCGACGCCGCCGCGTCCCGCCAGGAGGCCGACTCCTCGTCGTCCACGCCCAGCTTGCGGGCCAGCTCCGGGTGCCGCTTGGCCGCGTCCGCCGCGGCGAGCATGTTCTGCTGCGCCATCAGGTTGGTGTAGACGTTGTCGTCGACCACGGCCGTGTACTCGTCCGGGCCGGTGACGCCGTCGATGTGGAAGCGGCCGTGCCGGTCGTGGTGCCCGAGCGAGCGCCACAGCCGGGCGGTCTCGACGAGCAGCTCCAGCCCGTAGTCGCGCTCGAACTCGAAGTCGCCGGTGGCCGAGACGTAGCGCCGTACGGCGTCGGCGATGTCGGCTCCGATGTGGAACCCGGCGGTGCCGGCCGGCCAGTACGCCGAGCACTCCTGCCCGCGGATGGTGCGCCACGGGAAGGCCGCGCCCTGCAGGCCGAGGGTCTGCGCGCGCTCCCGGGCGAGATCCAGTGTGGAGTGCCGCCAGCGCAGCACGTCCGCGGCCGCCGCCGGCTGCGTGTAGGTCAGCGCGGGCAGGACGAAGGTCTCGGCGTCCCAGAAGGTGTGACCGTCGTAACCCGGGCCGGTGAGCCCCTTGGAGCCGATCGGGCGCTGCTCGGCGCGGGCACCGGCCTGCAGCGTGTGGAAGAGGCCGAAGCGGACGGCCTGCTGGACCTCCGGGTCCCCCTCGACCTTGACGTCGGAGTGGTCCCAGAAGGCGTCCAGGTATTCGCGCTGCGCCTCGACCAGACCCTCCCAGCCGTCCAGCCGGGCGCTCGCCAGGGCGGCGCCCACCTGGTCGCGCACGGCGGGCAGCGACCGGTTGCTGGACCAGCCGTACGCGGCGATCTTCACGACCCGGAGCTTCTGGCCCGGCTCGAGCTTGCAGGCGACGGTGGTGCGCAGCCAGTCCGGGTGGCCCTCGGTGGTCACCGCGTGCTTGCCCGGCGTCTCCACCAGGTGCTCCATCGCCGCGGCCATCCGCAGGTCGCTGGCCTTGGTGCGGTGCACCAGCAGGCCGCCGGTGCGCTGCTCCAGCATCTCCTCGGCCTGCAGCGGGTGATCCAGCACCGCCGCGACCCGCGGGTCCTTGCTGGTCGGCGGGAGCTGCTCGTTGGCGACCAGCTCGGACTGCAGGATCAGCCGGGCCGAGGCGTCGAGCGGCTCGACCTCGTACAGGAAGGCGGCAATCGCACGATGAGTGAAAGACACCATCCGGACGGTGCGGACCCGGATCGCCTGGCCGGACGGCGACACCCACTCCACCACCCGCTCGAGCGTGCCCGCGCGCAGGTCCAGGGTGCGCTCGTGGGAGCGCAGCTCGCCGTATCGCACGTCGAACGGCTCGTCGTCGACGAGCAGGCGCATGAGCTTGGCGTTGGTGACGTTGACCATCGTCTGGCCCGACTCGGGGAACCCGTAGCCCGCCTCGGCGTACGGCAGCGGCCGCAGCTCGTAGAACGAGTTGAGGTAGGTGCCGGGCAGGCCGTGCGGCTCACCCTCGTCCAGGTTTCCCCGGAGGCCGATGTGGCCGTTGGCCAGGGCGAAGACCGACTCGGACTGAGCCAGCAGGTCCAGGTCCAGCCGGGTCTCCCTGATGTGCCAGGGATCGACGGGGTAGGCCCGTTCACGGATCACGGTGGTGCCTCTCGCAACTGAGAAGAAGTCTGTAAGGGGATTACTTAAGGAGTTCGGCGAGGTCCTGCACGACGATGTCGGCGCCGTGCTCGCGCAACGCGTCGGCCTGGCCGACCCGGTCCACACCGATCACGATGCCGAAGCCGCCGGCCTTGCCGGCGGCGACACCGGCTAGCGCGTCCTCGAACACAGCGCACTGCTCCGGCGCCACCCCGAGCAGCTTTGCTCCATGGAGAAAGGTATCCGGTGCGGGCTTGCCGGGCAGATTCTGCTCGCGGGCGGTGACCCCGTCGACGCGGACCTCGAGGAGGTCCGCGATGCCGGCCGCGCGCAGCACGTCGGCGCAGTTGGCGCTGGCCGAGACGACTGCCCGGCGCAAGCCTGCGGCCTTGACGGCGTGCAGGTAGTCGACCGAGCCGGGGTAGACCTGGACGGCGCCTTCGCTGATCTTCTGCAGGACCAGCTCGTTCTTGCGATTGCCGATGCCGTTGACGGTCTCCGCGTCGGGACCGTCGCCGGGCGTGCCTTCGGGCAGGGTGATGCCGCGAGAGGCGAGAAATGTGCGGACCCCGTCGGCGCGTGGCCGGCCGTCGACGTACTGGTGGTAGTCGGCGCCCGGATCGAACGGCACGAAGGGCTGCCCCTGCTGCTCCGACCACGTCCGGAGGAACGCGTCGAAGGTCTGTTTCCACGCCGCGTTGTGAACCAGGGCGGTCTGGGTGAGCACGCCGTCGAGATCGAAGAGGCATGCTGTCACATGAGGAGGTAGTCCGAGCACTGGCCCAATGTAGTCGCCCCGGATCGCCGACACGCCTCAATGCCCACGATCACATTTCCACGGCGTTTCATTCCCCGTTCAGCCGGCCGCCGCACCCTCGTTGAGCAGGCCAGACGTGGTCTCGCGGCCGGGCAGCCGCACGCATAGTTCGATAGTTGTCCCAATGGGGCCGGTCGCCATCGTCACCTCGTCGCACAGCTGGTGCGCCAGCCAGATGCCCCGGCCGCCGACCTCGAACGCCTCCGGGACCTCCGGCGGCCGGCGGTACTGCTCCGGAATGCCCGGCCCGGAGTCGGTGACCGTGCAGCACACCGCCGCGCCGGTGACCGAGAGCACGATGCGACCTTGCCCACCGGCGTGCAGCACGGCGTTCGTGATCACTTCGTTGATCGCGAGCACGAAGCCGTGCAGTCGCTCGCCGAGCGGACCGGCGTCCAGCCGTGCCGAGACCTCGTGGCGGACCACGGTGATCTCGTCGCGGCCGAACGGACGATCCAGGAGGGTCGATTGATCGGCGGGCACCGCGGCTGCGTGCACACGAGCGGCGTCCGGCGACTCCCTGCCCGGAGCCGGACGCGGCACATCGTGGTCGACGGTTTCTTCCACCGCCGAGCAGCCTACGCCGTGTACCGCCTCCGTGGCAGTCAAGAGAGCCGAAAAGAGCTCAGAACAGGTGCGACAGCGTCCGCAGGATCTCGGCGTAGAAGTTGCCGTCGATCTCCCGGTACAGGCTGAACTTCATCCCCGGGCTGCCGAAGAACGGCCGCAGGGTCCACGCCAGCTGGGTGCCGACAAAGCCGAAGAGCAGGATCCACACGTACAGCAGGGTCATGCTGGGCGGCGTCGCCTGGGTCTGCTTCGACGGCCGGACCGGGCGCTGGTGCGGGTTCACGATGGGGGTCAGCATGTAGCCCGGCGGGACCGCGGGCGCGGCCTGCACGGGCGCCGGCGCGGTCAGCGTCGCGGTGCCACCGCTGCCGTTGGCCGGCCCGGCGGCCGGGCTCGAGGCCGAGGCGGCGTCGGTGCCGCCCGGAGCCACGGCGGCGGGCGCCTTCTCCACCACGGGCGGTTCCGGCGCCAGCAGGCCGTTCTCGTTGAGCACCCGCATGCCGCCGGTCAGGAAGCGCAGCCCGACCAGGGCCGAGAGCGCCAGGATGGCCACGTTCAGCAGCTTGAAGAAGCCGTAGTCCGGGGCGGTGATGAGGAAGAACAGCGCGATCGGCGCGAACGCGAGCGCCAGCATCGCGGTGACGGTCAGCGCGACCATGACCAGCGACAGCGACTGCCGCACCGACAGCCGCGCGCCGAAGACCAGGTTGAACAGGTAGAGCGTGGGCAGGCAGATGGCGAGCGTGACGAGGAACAGCAGCGGCAGCTTCACCGCCGAGGTCATCGCCATCCACACGCTGTGGAACGAGCCGAGCACGGCGCCGTAGCAGGCCAGGGCCACCATGGAGCTGAGCAGCATCTGCCCGGTCAGGCGGGTGAGGGATCGGTCCTCGACCACCTGCTGCCAGATGCCCTGCCGGTCGCGCAGAATCCGTTCGATCACCAGAAGTCCGGATGCTTGAGCCACAGCCGTCCCCTCCTCACCTCAACGACGTCGATACGCCATCGCACCGACGTAGGCGGGACGATATGCCATGAGGTCAAGGGCCGTCGAGAGGCCGGTGGAGCCGGGCGTCAGCGCCAACCGACGTCGATGCGATCACCGCGCTCGTCGAAGAAGTGCAGGGCGTCCATCCGCACGTTGATCGCCAGCGGATGCCCCGGCGTGACCGCCGGGTACGGCGCCAGCCGCACGGCCAGCTCGGCGGGCCGCCGGTGGTGCCGTCCCGGGTCGCTGAGCACGGACGCCTTCTCGGTCTGCTCGCGTTCCAGCACCGCCTTGTCCGCACGCCCGGTGAGCCGCTGCAACGCCCCGCCGATCCGCCGCAGCGCCCCGGTCTCGGCGTCGGTCTCGGTGACCGCCTTGCCCAGCTCGTCGACCACCACGGCGGTCGCGCCGATGTCGAGGAAGGCCAGCGACTCGTGGCCGTGGTGCTCGAGGTAGCGGATGCGGCCCTGCAGCACGTCGCCCGGGGTGTCCGGGGCGACCGGAGTGAGCGCCTCCGCCCGCATGCCGACGACGATCCGCTCACCGTGGTAATGCGAGATGGCGCGCGCCCGGATGTCGTTCCAGGGCAGGTAGAGGGCCTGTTCCCCGAGGTTCAGGGCGATGTAGCGGTCCAGGTGCACGTAGACCGACGCCTCGAGCAGGTTCATCCGCGGCGCGCCCAGGAAGGCGGCGACGTAGAGGGTGGCCGGGCGGCCGTACACCTCGGTCGGGGTGCCCAGGTCCTGCAGCACACCCTTGCGCATGATCGCCACCCGGTCGGCCATGGTCAGCGCCTCGGCCTGGTCGTGGGTGACGTACATGGTGGTGACGCCCAGCTCGCGGGTGAGCCCGGTGATCTCGGCGCGCAGCTCCGCGCGCAGGCCGCTGTCCAGGTTGGACAGCGGCTCGTCCATCAGGAACAGCCCGGGCCGGCGCACGATGGCCCGGCCCATGGCGACCCGCTGGCGCTGGCCGCCGGAGAGCTGGCCGGGCTTGCGGCCGAGCACGTCACCGATGCCCAGGGCGCTGGCCACGTCGCCGATCCGCTCGCCGCGCGGCCCGGACTCGAGACCGGAGAGCTTAAGCGGGAAGCCGATGTTGTCGCCGACGGTCATGTGCGGATAGAGGGCGAAATCCTGGAAGACCATGGCGATCTGGCGGTCCCGGGGCGCGAGGTCCATGACCGGTTCGCCGTTGAGCAGGATGGCGCCGGCGGAGGGATCCTCCAGGCCGGCGATCATGCGCAGAATGGTGGACTTGCCGCACCCGGACGGCCCCAGCAGGACCATGAACTCGCCGTCCTCGACGTCGAGGCTGACGCGGTCGACCGCGACCGTACCGTCCGGCCAGACCTTCGTGACGTCCTTGAGCGCGACGGTGGACACCGTCAACCTCCTGCGTTTGAGCTGCGACGATGGCTTAGCGTGACTACAGCCATCGATGCCTGCCATCGGGTGAACGTGCCATTTGCCGACAGTCACCACATGGTCACCCATTTTCGGGCGGCTCAAGATCAACTAAATGCATCGTCTGTGCAGGTGGCGGTACTCAGGGGTCCGTACGGGCGGCCGACGCACCGGCCCCGCTACCGGAAGATTTACTTACTGGTACCGGCCAGTAACACCCGGCGCACGACCCGTTCCGCCGCTTTGCCGTCGTCGAGGTAGCAGAACCGCTCCCGGAACCGGGCCCGGCGCGCGGCCGCCAGGTCGCCGGCGTAGGCGCCGGAGGCGAAGACCTCGACCAGGTCGGCGAAGGTGGTCGCCACCGCGCCCGGCGGCAGCTCCATCAGGTCGAAGTAGGCGCCGCGCAGCTCCCGGTAGGCCGGCCAGTCGGGGGCGAAGATGACCAGCGGCCGGTCCAGCACGGCGAAGTCGAACATGGCCGACGAGTAGTCGGTGATCATCGTGTCGGCGGCCAGATAGAGGTCCTCCACCACCGGGTACGCCGACACGTCCAGGATCCGCCCGCGCCGGGCCTCGGTCCGCTGCACCGCGGTCACGTGGAAGTAGTGCGCCCGGACGAGCAGCACTGTCTCCGGCCCCAGCCGGTCGGCGAACGCCTCCAGGTCCAGCACCTGCTGCCCGGCCGGCAACCACTCCCGGTGCGTCGGCGCGTAGAGGACGACCCGTTCCCCGTCGGCGATGCCCAGCTTGGCGCGGATCGCGGCGACCTCCGCCGGCGCCGCGGCCACCAGCCGGTCATTGCGCGGGTAGCCGACCTCCAGCGTCTCGTACCGGCAGGGATACGCGCGCTCCCACGAGATCGTCGTGTGCGCGTTCGCCGTGATGCTGAAGTCCCAGCGGTCCGCCCGGCGCATCTGCGCCCGGAAGTCCTGGTCCTTGGCGGCGGCTGGATGGTCCGCCTGGTCCATGCCCATCATCTTCAGCGGGGTGCCGTGGTGGGTCATCACGTGCGTGGTGCCGGGCCGCTTGACCACCCAGTCCGGCCAGTTGACGTTGTTGATCATCCAGCGGGCCCGGGCCAGCGCGCGGTAGTACCGCCAGGAGCCGGCGACCACGTAGTCGGTGCCCGGCGGCACGGCCTTGAGCCGGGACCGGCCCACCACCCACACGTTGCGCACGTCCGGCGCCAGCTCGGCGGCCTTCGCCGCGATCGCCGCCGGGTTGCAGCTCACCCCGCGATACCAGTACGCCGCGTACAGCGCGAGGTTGTCGTCGACCGGCCCCCGCAGCGCCAGCCGGTAGTAGCCGCGGTACACGCCCTCGCGGACCCTGGTGCGGGCCCGGCGGGCCTTGCGGGTCACCACCCGCTTGAGCCGGCGGGCCTTCTTGCCCATCCGGGCGAGGCCCTCCAGCACCCGGAACGGCAGGAACGAACTCCGCTCCACCATCCGGTAGCGCAGCGCCTCCAGCCCTTCCGGCAGCTCGTAGCCCGTGGCCGGCCGGTACTTGCCGAAGTGCTCGACGATCCGGTCGAAGAAGCGCCGGCGCGAGCCGCGAGGCACCCGCTCGGCGTTGCGCAGCACGGTCAGGTAGTGCCAGAGCATCCGCCGGAACAGCGCCGGCCGCAGCTCCTCGCCCCGCTCCGAATACTTGTCCACCAGGGCGAACGCGTGCTCCCAGTGGTCGAAGATCTCGAAGTGCCGGTCGCCCAGGGTGCGGGTGATCGCCCCGGTCCGCCGCTGCCGGTAGTGCACGCAGGTCCGCGGCAGCCCGCTGATCCGTTCCGCCGCCGCCAGCAGCGGATAGGTGAAGGAGACGTCCTCGTACCAGCCCTGCTCGAAGCGGAAGCCGAGCCGGACCAGCAGCTCCCGGCGGACGACCTTGTTCCAGGCCACGTGCAGGACGCTGACCACCTGGGGCCACTCGAGCACGGTGAACGTCTCCGGGGCCTCGGCGAGCGTCTTCCCGGCGCCGGCGGTCACCACCCGGCCGTCCCAGTGCACCCGGTCGAAGCCCAGGATCAAAACGTCCGGGTCGGTGTCGGCGAGCCGGTCGGCAACCGCGGTCAGCGCGCCCTGGGCCAGCCAGTCGTCGCTGTCGACGAACCAGACGTACGTGCCGACGGCGTGGTCGAGGCCCAGGTTGCGGGCCCGGCCCAGGCCGACGTTCTCCGCCGGGGTGACGACCCGCACCCGGGGGTCGCGGGCCGCGTACTCGGCGAGGATGGCGGCGCTGTTGTCCGGCGAGCAGTCGTCGACGGCCACGATCTCGAAGTCGGTGAACGGCTGCTCGAGCAGTGAGTCCAGGCACTGGCGCAGGTAACCCTGCACCTTGTACACGGGCAGCACCACGCTGAGCAGGGTCATCACGTACCTCCGGATCGCCAGTCTCTGACCGCCCCCGCGAGGAACGAGCCGCCGACAACAGCCGCGAGCAGCAGCTCTCCGACCGTGGCGACCCCGCCCAGTGCACTGAGCACCAGTATGACGACCCGGCCGTCCCAGCCGAACAATGTCCTCGCCGCAGTGGCGTCCGGCGCACCCTTCTCCATCCGGGCGGTCAGGTCGTAGTGATCCAGTGCCAGCATGAACAACAACAGGTAAACAACCGGTGGTGGCACGGCGCAGATCAGCCCGACGGCGACCACCATGAGGTATTCGGCGGCCCGCAGCCCGGCCGGGATCAGCCAGTCCAGCGGGCCGTTGTGCCGGGAACGGGCGGCCAGCCCGGCGCCGAGCACGAGCACGGCGGCCCCGACGAGCCAGACCGCGGCGTCGCCCGCCCGGACCTGAGCGATCCGCAGATCGCCGCTCACCCACGAGCCCCACTCGGTGCCGCCCGGCACCCCGCCGGCCAGCAACCCGAGCACCAGCCCCAGCGCCGCCAGCGCCGCGACGACGGCGCCGGCCAGCGGCGCCCGGACCTTCGCGGCGCCCAGCACCGCGCGGACCAGCAGGCCGTCGTCGCGGTGCCGCGACGTGTCGACCGTGTCCAGCACGCCGACGCGCATCGAGATCGAGCGCAACGAGCGCAGACCCAGGGTGTACGCGGCCGCGAGCAGCCCCCACCCGACCACGGCGGCCAGCGCCACCCGCCCGTTCGACACCGCGGCGAGCACGGCGATCAGGGCCCAGCGCTCGCCGATCGGGAAGACCACGATCCGCTTGAGCCAGTACGCCACCGAGCCGGTGTCCGCCTGGACCCGGTTCGAGGCGCGGCTCAGCCGGGCTCCCACGCCACCGCCGGCGTCGGCGTTGCCCGCGGTTCCGACGGACTGGCGGGCGGCGGCCTCGTCGTGCAGGGCGCCGTACCAGGTGTCGGTCATGTGCCGGACGGTCTGCAGGACGATCGCGGTGATCGCCAGCGGCCACGCGTACGGCAGCCCGGCCCGTTCCGCCCCGGCGGCGAGACCGGCGTAGACCGCGTACTCCTTGGCCCGGTCGGCCATCGTGTCCAGCCAGCCGCCGAACGCCCCGAACTGCCGGGTGTAGCGGGCCAGCTGACCGTCCACACAGTCCAGCACGAAGCCGAGGAAGAGCAGGACGGCGCCGGCGATCAGGGCGGGCCGGGAGCCCTGCCAGAAGGCCAGCGCGGCGGCCACGGCGAAGGCCACGGACAGGCCGGTGACCTCGCTCGGCGACAGCCCGAGGCGGGCGCACAGCTTGGTGACCAGCGGCGACCAGCTGCTCACCGCGTACGTGGTGAAGAAGTCGTCCTTCTCCTTGACGGCCAGCCTCAGCAGCGCGGCGTCCTCGTCGACGGCCGCGACTCTGGTCCGGGCGGCGGCGAGCTCGGCGTCGGTGTGCACGCGTTCGGCGTGCAGCAGGCGTACCCGGGTCGCGATCGGCACCAGGCCCGCCGCCAGCAGCGCCCGCAGCAGCACGTCGATCGTGTCGCGCTGGGCGGTCGCCGTGGCGACGCCCGCGGCACCGGCGGCGGGGGCCGGCTCGGCCGCCTGCGCGGCCGCCGCCGCGAGGATCGGCAGATCGGCCGGGGCGATGCTGAGCGCGCCCAGGAAGCGGGTCGTCCCGTCCGCGGCCAGGACCAGGCGGCCGCGCTCCTCGCGCAGGTCACCACCCTCCTCGGCGATCACCAGGGCGGTGCTGCGGCCGGCCGGCTCGGTCGCCAGGGTGCGCAGCAGGCTCGGATGCCCGACCAGGTTGCCGGCGCAGAGCAGCAGCGGCCCGTCGGCCCCCGCGGCGATCCGGGCGATCTCGCGCAGCTGACCCGCAACGTCGGACCCCGGCACCGGGGCGACCGTGGTGGCCCCGGCCGCGGCGAGCGCCGCGGTCAGCTCGTCGGCGAGCCGGCGAGCCGCACCCGGGTCGAGGTCGTTGCCGGTGCTCCCGCACAGCACGGCGAGCGTCACCGAGACATCCCTCCCACCTGAGACCGCCCGCGCACACGGGCCGTGGAGGGGCGGAATTGACCCGATGTTAACAGCGCGTCCCCACCGGGTACGGGTAGCCCTTACGGGAATGTGAGGGGCGTTCTCCACCTCGGGACCGAGGGCGGAGCGGTCCCCGGTCCATACCGTGGAACGTGGTTGCGGCGCTGCGCCGCAGCAAGCTGATGATGGGGAGTGAGTGACGTGACCCGCCGACTGGCCCGGCCCCGTGACGACCGATGGATCGCCGGCGTCTGTTCCGCCCTGGCACGCCGGTTCGGGGTGTCCTCCGGCGTGATGCGCCTGATCTTCGTGGTGTCCTGCCTGCTGCCCGGCCCGCAGTTCCTGGTCTACCTGGTGCTCTGGGTGCTGCTGCCCAACGAGTGACCCGACGACACGGCGGCGCCCCTCCCCGATCCCGGGGAGGGGCGCCGTTGTGCGTGTCAGGGCGCCGCGAAGGTGACCGTCACCGTCGTGTAGCCGAGGCTGGTGAGCAGGCCGGAGAGCATCTTCTCGGTGTTGTCGCGGGCCCGCTGGTCGAGCCCGCTGGCCCGGGCGGCCTCGGTGATCCGCTGCTGGGCCAGCTGGTAGACGCGCTGCTGCTGGTCGGGGTCGCTGCGGAACGCGTCGCCGATGCGGTTGAGCAGCCCACGCTCCTCCGCCACCACGTAGCTGCGCTCCATGTCGAGGGCGGCCTGACCCTGTTGCGGGGCGGGCAGCTCGATCTGGACCGACTTGTCGGCGTTGTTGACCTTGATCGCGCCCTCGGCGAGGGTGCCGAAGTCGACGTACTCCTCGACCGTGCCCGAGCCCACGAAGAGCGTGCGCTTGTTGAGCAGGAAGTCGGGGATGTTGTCCTTGTCCTCCTGCAGGTCGACGATGACCTGGAAGGTGCCGTCGGCCGCGACGTAGCGGCTCAGGTCGCGCATCGACTGCAGCAGCACCGGCTGGCTGCGGTCGGTGGTCTTGTCGGAGAACGGGTTGTCGAAGCTGGGCAGCACATTGATCGCGCGCAGGCCGAGGCACATCGCGACGATCAGCGCGAAGACCACGCCGGTGAAGATGATGACGCGGGCGAAACCGCCGAGGCCCGGACCGGCCTGACCGGCCGGTGCCACCTCGTCGGGAGTCGCCGTGGGGCGGGTCGCTAGCTGGTCCTCGACCTCGGGATATTCCCGGGTCGGTTCGTCGACCTCACTCGAGCCGGCCATCGGTGCTCACCCCCTCCTTCTGCTGACCACGGTACGGAAGGGGTACGACACTCGCATCCGGTCAGCCGCCGAACGCGTTCAGACCCGTCAATTTCTGCCCGATCACGAGCTGGTGGATCTCCGAGGTTCCCTCGTACGTGAGCACACTTTCGAGGTTGTTGGCGTGCCGGAGCACCGGATACTCGCCGCTGATGCCGTTGGCGCCGAGGATCGTGCGGCACTGCCGGGCGATCTTGATGGCTTCCCGCACGTTGTTCAGCTTGCCGACGCTGACCTGCTCCGGGCGCAGCCCCACGGCGTCGTGCCGGCGCCCGAGGTGCAACGCCAGCAGATAGCCCTTCTGCAGCTCCAGGGTCATGTCCGCCAGCTTCGCCTGGGTCAGCTGGAAGCCGGCGATCGGGCGGCCGAACTGCTCGCGGCTGCCGGCGTACGCGATCGCGGTCTCCAGGCAGTCGCGGGCCGCGCCCAGCGCGCCCCAGACGATGCCGAACCGCGCCTCGGTCAGGCAGGACAGCGGCGCCTTGAGGCCGCGCGCGGCGGGCAGCCGTGCCGACTCGGGGACCCGGACGTCGTCCAGGGTGATCTCGCCGGTGGACGAGGCGCGCAGCGACAGCTTGAGCTTGACCTCGCGGGCGGCGAAGCCCGCGGTCGCGGTGGGCACGGCGAAACCGGCCACGCCCTCGTCGGTGCGGGCCCAGATCACCGCCACGTCGGCGACCGGCGCGTTGGTGATCCACATCTTGCCGCCGGTGAGCACCCAGTCGTCGCCGTCGCGGCGGGCCCGGGTGGCCATGTTGGCCGGGTCGGAGCCGTGGTCCGGCTCGGTGAGCCCGAAGCAGCCGATCAGCTCGCCCGCGGCCATGCCGGGCAGCCAGCGCTGCTTCTGCTCCTCGCTGCCGTACTTCCAGATGGCGTACATCGCCAGCGAGCCCTGCACCGAGACGAGCGAGCGCACGCCCGAGTCGGCGGCCTCCAGCTCCAGGCAGGCCAGCCCGTAGGAGACCGCGGAGGCGCCGGCGCAGCCGTAGCCCTGCAGGTGCATGCCGAGCAGGCCCAGCTTGCCGAACTCGAGGGCCAGGTCTCGAACGGGCACCTGGCCGCGCTCGTACCAGTCGGCCACGTGCGGGCGGACCCGGTCGTCGACGACGCGGCGGGTGAGCGCGCGCACGTCGCGCTCCTCGTCGGTCAGCAGAGCGTCCAGGTCGAGGAGATCGAGCGGAGAGACGGCCATGGTTATGAAACTAGCGGTGTTAGTTGTCGATGACGAGCACTCTCGCGTGGATCTGGTTGCGCTGTTGCAGCGCCGCCCGCAGCGCGCGGTGCAGGCCGTCCTCCAGATAGAGGCCGCCGTGCCACTCGACGACGTGCGGGAACAGGTCGCCGTAGAACGTCGAGTCCTCGGCGAGCAGCTTGTCCAGCGCCAGCTCACGCTTGGTGGTGATGAGATCGGCCAGCCGGATCGGCCGGGGCGGGATCTCGGCCCACTTCTTGAGTGTCGTGTGATGGTCGGGGTACGGCGCTCCGTCCCGTACCGCTTTGAAGATCACGACGGCACGCTCCCCTCCGGTCCCTCACGCACATTCGGCCCGCCCGGTGGCAGATCTGTCTGCCAGCCTAGCGAGCCGCCAGCCTATCGACCGGTCAGGTGTCGCTCGCGGAGCGCACTCCAGCCGGGGTCCATCGGCCATGATGCACCACCTCGCCCACCGGGCGATGCCCCCGGCGTAGTGACGGTGACCTCTTGTCCGGCGCGGGATAGCCGATGGTCAGCGCGCCGACCGGCACGAATTCCTCCGGTACGCCGAATGCGTCCCGAAATGCACCGACACGCTCGGCCGGCACGCCGAAGAACAGCGAACCCAGCTCCTCGTTCACCGCGGTCAGGTGGATGAGCAGGGCGGCGAACCCGGTGTCGATGTCCCAGTACGGCACCGGCCAGCGGTTCTCGTCCCGATCGGTCCAGCCCTTGTCGGCCTGGGCGTACCGGTCCAGGTAGACCGACTTGTTGGAGAGCGCCACGATGATCAACGGCGCCGAGCGCATCCGGTCCAGCCAGGAGCCGGCCGCGGCCCGCTCGGCCGCGGTGTCACCCTGCGGAGCGGTGACCGACCAGTAGCGCTCCCGGTCCGCCGGCTCGGTCAGCACCAGGAAGCCCCAGCCCTGGGAGAAGCCCGCCGACGGGGCGCGCAGCGCGTGCCGGAGCAGCTTGTCCACGAGCTCCGGCGGCACCGGCCGGTCCGGATCGTAGGTGCGGATCATCCGGCGCCGGCGCAGCACCTCGTCGAACTCCATGCTCAGGCCGCCGAGGGCCGGACGCCCCAGGACGCGCGCCAGGTCTGCCCCGGCTCCAGCACGATCAGGTCGCGGCCCGAGCGGAACGCGTCCGGCGGGCAGGTCATCGGCTCGATCGCCAGCGACCGGCGGAACCGCTCGCCCTGCAGCGTGTCGCCGCTGAAGACCTGCCACCAGCGGAACGCGGAGTCGGCCCAGACGGTGACCGACCGGGCACCGTCCGGCGCCGCGATGGTGACCGCGGAACCACCGTCGGCCTGGTACTCCAGGTCGCCCCAGGTGGTGTCGAGGACGGCCGTGCCGATCCGGCGGGGCTCGGTGTAGTCGTACTCGGTGCCGGCCACCTTGACCGCGCCGATCGGCAGCAGCCGCGCGTCGGCCAGCACCCGGCTGTGGCCGGGCACGTGCAGCATGGTGTCGTCGACCGCGACGCCGGGCAGCTGCAGATACGGGTGGACGGAGAAGCCCCAGGGCGCGTTCCGGTCGCTGGTGTTGACGACCTCCTGCACCGAGCGCAGCCCGTCGGCCGAGACGCTCCACCGGGTGCGCAGCGTCAGCGACCACGGATAACCCACCTGCGGCGGCAGGTCGAACTCGACCGTCACCGAGTCGCCGGTCTGGTCGGTGAGCTTCCACCGGGACCAGTTGGTCAGCCCGTGGATCGCGTTGTGCCGGTCCGGTTCGGTCAGCGGCAGCTGGTGAGCGGTGTCCTCGAAGGTGTAGTGCCCGTCGCGGATCCGGTTGGGCCACGGCGCCAGGATCTGGCCGGCCGAGGCAGGCGAGATCTCGTCCGGGCCGAAGCCGTCCAGAACCTCCCGGGCGCCCACGGAATAGTGGCGCAGGACGCCACCGACCTCCGCGATCACCGCCCGATGTCCGTCGGCCTCGATGGCCCACTGCAATCCAGATTTCGCCGCCACGACGTCAGTCATGCCGCTGACATTATCGGGTGGCCTCCGGGTCGGCGGGGGGACGGTAGCGAAGCAGGGCGGGGAAGGCGAGCGCGAGCACGACGGCCAGCCCGGCGGCCGCGAAGCCGCCACCGGCCCAGGAGGCGGTCGGACCGGTCAGGTCCGCGGTCGCACCCGCCCGCAGGTCGCCGAGCCGCGGCCCGCCGGCCACCACGACGGTGAAGACACCCTGGAGCCGGCCGCGCAACCGGTCGGGCGCGAACGTCTGCAGGATCGACTGCCGGTAGACGGCGCTGACCAGGTCTGCCGCGCCGCCGACCGCGAGCAGCAGCACCATCAGCCACAGCGAGTGCGCCAGGCCGGCCAGTCCGACCGCGACGCCCCAGCCCACCACGGCGAGCACCAGGGCCACCCCCTGCCGCCGGACCCGGCCGATCCAGCCCGAGGTCAGGCCGCCGAGCACCGAGCCGATCGCGATGGCGGCGAAGAGCCAGCCCACGGCCGAGCCGCCGCCGAAGCGGTCCTCGGCGATCTCCGGGAACAGCGCCCGCGGCATGGCGAAGACCATCGCGACCAGGTCCACCGCGAACGAGAGCAGCAGCACCGGCTGGGTGACCAGGAACCGCAGGCCGCCGACGATGCCGCGGAGCCCGGCGGTGGGCTTGGCGGTCACCCCGTCGTCGTGCACCGGTGGGATCGGCGGCAGCCGCCAGGTGGCCCAGAGCGTGATGGTGAACAGCAGCGCGTCGATCGCGTACGCGATGGTCACGCCGGCGTCGGTGGACCAGAGACCGAGGATCACGCCCGCGGCCAGCGGGCCGAGCACGCCGCCGGCGGTGGTGGTCGTGTAGTTCAGGGTGTTCGCGGCCGGCACCAGGCCGGCCGGCACGATCCGCGGGATGATCGCCTGCCGGGCCGGCGAGCTGACCGCGAAGCCGGCCGACTGCACGGCGGTCAGCGCGAGCAGCACCACCGGGCTGTGCAGCCCGAGCAGCGCCTGCGCCAGCAGGCCGCCGGTGGACAGCCAGGCCAGGGTGGAGCCGGCGAGCAGCAGCTTGCGCCGGTCGACCACGTCGGCGGCGGCGCCGCCCCACAGCCCGAAGATCAACAACGGCACCAGCGCGGCGATGCCGAGCAACCCGACCCAGGCGGACGACCGCGTGATCGCGAACATCTCCACCGGTACGGCCACCGCGGTGAACTGGAAGCCGAAGTACGAGACCCCGTTGCCCAGCCACATCCGCCGGTACGCGGCCCCGCGCAACGGCCGGACGTCGATGACCCAGCGCCGGCCCCGCGCCTCGGCCGCCTCCCCGGTGAGCTGGCCGGCCGCCTCGACCGGGCCCTGGGTCACGGAGCGAGCCGCTCGACGACCCAGCCGGTGGGGTCCCGGCGGAACCGCAGCCGGTCGTGCAGCCGGTTGCTGCGGCCCTGCCAGAACTCGACGGTCTCGGGCACCACCCGCAGCCCGCCCCAGTGCGGCGGGGCCGGGACCGGACCCGCGCCGAACCGCTCGACCGCGGCGGCCAGCCCGGCCTCGACGGCGGCCCGGTCCGGCAGCACCTGGCTCTGCGGGCTGGCCCAGGCGCCGAGCTGCGAGCCGCGCGGCCGGGTCGCGAAGTACTCCTCGGTCTCGGCCCGGTCCACCAGCTCGACCGCGCCGGCGACCAGCACCTGCCGCTGCATCGGGAACCACGGGAAGACCAGGCTAGCCGCGGGGTTCGCCAGCGCCTCGGCACCCTTGCGGGAGGTGTAGTTGGTGAAGAAGACAAAACCGCGCTCGTCGTAGCCCTTGAGCAGCACGGTGCGCGCGCTGGGCCGGGCGGCGGCGTCGGCGGTGGCGACGATCATGGCGTTCGGCTCGGGCAGCCCGGCCGCGGTCGCCTCGGCGAACCAGCGGGCGAACTGGCCGGCCCAGTCGGCGGCCAGGTCGGCCTCGAGCAGCGCGCCGCGCTCGGTGTAGTCGCGCCGCATGCCGGCGGGCGACGGGGATTCGGCGGTCACACGCTCTCCCTTGCCGAAGAATGACGACCTTGGTCCAAGAATGACGAATCGAACCTAAGTCCCGGACGGGGGACCGTCGCCTCGGCGAGGATAGGTGTCGCCGAGAGCACATACCGCCGGGTCGACCACCGGTCACCCAGCGGGCAAGATGAAACACCCACGGCTTCAGTCCGGCCGGGACCCCAGGAGGCGCATCGTGTCCGATTTCAAGCCGGGCCTGGAAGGCGTGATCGCCTTCGAGACCGAGATCGCCGAGCCCGACAAGGCGGGCGGCGCGCTGCGCTACCGGGGCGTCGACATCGAGGACCTGATCGGCCAGGTCTCGTTCGGCAACGTCTGGGCGCTGCTGGTCGACGGCCGGTTCGGCCCTGGGCTGCCGCCGGCCGAGCCGTTCCCGGTGCCGGTGCACTCCGGCGACATCCGCGTCGACGTGCAGTCCGCGGTCGCCATGCTCGCGCCGTACTGGGGGCTCGGCCAGCTGCTCGACATCGACGACGAGCAGGTCCGCACCGACCTGGCCCGGGTCTCGGTGACCGCGCTGTCGTTCGTCGCGCAGGCCGCCCGCGGGCTGGGCCTGCCGGCGGTGCCGCAGAAGGACATCGACAAGGCGCAGACCATCGTCGAGCGGTTCATGAAGCGCTGGCGCGGTGAGCCCGACCCGCGGCACGTCAAGGCGGTCGACGCCTACTTCATCTCGGCGGCCGAGCACGGCCTCAACGCCTCGACCTTCACCGCCCGCATCGTGGCCTCCACCGGCGCGGACGCCGCGGCCTGCATCTCCTCCGGCATCGGCGCGCTCTCCGGCCCGCTGCACGGCGGCGCGCCCTCCCGCGTGCTGCACATGATCGAGGCCGTCGAGCGCAGCGGCGACGCGGAGGCGTACGTGAAGGGCGTGCTCGACCGCGGCGAGCGGCTGATGGGCTTCGGCCACCGGGTCTACCGCGCCGAGGACCCGCGCGCCCGCGTGCTCCGCCGCACGGCCAAGGAGCTGGGCGCCCCCCGCTTCGAGGTCGCCGAGGCGCTGGAGAAGGCGGCCCTGGCCGAGCTGCACGCCCGCAAGCCCGACCGGGTGCTCGCCACCAACGTCGAGTTCTGGTCGGCGGTCGTGCTCGACTTCGCCGAGGTGCCCTCGCACATGTTCACCTCGATGTTCACCTGCGCCCGGGTGGCCGGCTGGAGCGCGCACATCCTCGAGCAGAAGAGGCTGGGCCGCATCGTGCGCCCCAGCGCCCTCTATGTCGGACCCGAGCCCCGCAAGCCCCAGGACGTCGAGGGCTGGGACGCGGTGCCGCATAATCTGTAACGGCTGATCGTTCCCCTGGAAGGACCCCCCGTGGCTGACCCGATCCGGATTCCCGACGACCTCAAACCCGTCGACGGGCGGTTCGGCTCCGGGCCGAGCAAGGTCCGTCCCGAGGGCGTCGAGGCGCTGTCCCGGGTGGCGACGACCCTGCTGGGCACCTCGCACCGGCAGCGCACGGTGAAGGACCAGGTGGCCCGGCTGCGCGCCGGCATCGCCGAGTTCTTCACCGCGCCGGACGGCTACGAGGTGATCATCTCCAACGGCGGCACCAGCGCGTTCTGGGAGACGGCGACCTTCGGGCTGATCCGCGACAAGGCCCAGTTCGCCGAGTTCGGCGAGTTCGGCGCCAAGTTCGCCAAGGCGGTGCGGGACGCGCCGTTCCTGGCCGAGCCGACCGTGCACCGGGCCCCGGGCGGGCAGGCGGCCTACCTGACCGCCGAGCCGGGGGTGGACGCCTACGCGAGCGTGCAGAACGAGACCTCCACCGGCGTGGCGGTGCCGGTGCGGCGGGTGGCCGGCGCCGACCCCGGCGCGCTGCTGCTCACCGACGCCACCTCGGGCGGCGGCAGCCTCGAGGTCGACCTGGCCCAGACCGACGTCTACTACCTGGCGCCGCAGAAGGCCTTCGGCTCCGACGGCGGGCTGTGGATCGCGCTGATGTCACCGGCCGCGATCGGGCGGGCCCACGAGATCAAGGCATCCGGCCGCTACATCCCGCAGTTCCTGGATCTGGTCACCGCGATCGAGCAGTCCCGGCTGGAGCAGACCTACAACACCCCGGCGCTGGCCACGGTCTTCCTGGCGGCCGAGCAGGTCGACTGGATGAACGCGCAGGGCGGGCTGGGCTGGGCGGCCAAGCGCAGCGCGGAGAGCGCCGCGGCCATCTACGGCTGGGCGGAGCGCTCGGCGGTGGCGACCCCGTTCGTCACCGATCCGGCGCTGCGGTCGAACGCGGTGGCCACGATCGACTTCGCCGACAGCGTGGACGCCGCGGCGCTCGCCAAGGTGCTCCGCGCCAACGGCATCGTGGACACGGAGCCCTACCGCAAGCTGGGGCGCAACCAGCTCCGGGTCGCTCTCTACCCGACCGTGGACCCGGCCGACGTCGAGGCGCTCACGCGCTGCATTGATTACGTCATCCATAACTCCTGAACGATCCGGCGGTGCCGCCCGTACTGACGGGCGGCATTGTCCGAGGACTTCGGGAGGGCACGATGGCACGGACGGGTATCGATACCTCGATCCTGCACAAGGGCGCACACAGCGCCTCTTATTTCGATCTCTCTCGAAACATGAACGACGGCGCCGAGATCGTCGACTTCTGCATCCCGTGCAACCCGTACTTCCCCACCGCGGAGATGTTCGACGAGCTCTCCCGGGATCTGAAGAACATCCTGAAGTACTACCCGAGCGACTCGGCCAGCATCACCAACAAGCTGGCCAGCGTGCTGGGCCTGCACCCGCAGACGATCGCGATGGCGAACGGGTCCACCGAGCTGATCACCTGGATCGACCACCTCCTGATCAAGCAGAGCATCGCGATCCCGATCCCGACCTTCGGCCGGTGGACCGACCAGCCGCTGGAGACCGGCAAGCGGGTCGACATGTTCCCGCTGCAGGAACGCGACGGCTTCCGGCTCAACCTGGAGGACTACGTCCGGTTCATCCGCGACCGCGGCTCCCGGGTCGCGGTGGTCTGCAACGTCAACAACCCGGACGGCTGCTACCTGCCCCGCCGCGACGTCATCCGGTTCATGGACGCGCTCGGCGACCTCGACCTGGTGGTCATCGACGAGTCCTTCATCGACTTCTCCGACTCGGAGCAGTACCCGTCGGTGGGGCCGGACGCGGTGATCCGGCCGAACACCGTCGTGCTCAAGAGCCTGGGCAAGAACTTCGGTCTGCACGGCATCCGGTTCGGCTACATGATGGCCAACCCGGCGATCGCCGGCAAGATCGCCAAGGTGCTGCCGAAGTGGAACCTCAACTCGCTGGCCGAGAAGGTCGTCTACATGATCGAGGATCACCAGGACGAGTACGAGGACAGCCTGCGCCTGCTCAGCCGCGACCGCCGGGCGATGGCCGTCGAGCTGACCCGCATCCCCGGGCTGACCGTCTTCCCGTCGCAGGGCAACTTCATCCTGGTCAAGCTGCCGACCGAGTGGTCCGGGGTGGCGCTGCGCGACTACCTGGTCGCCAACCACGGCGTCTACACCCGCGAGTGCGGCAACAAGCTGGGCATGACCAGCCAGTTCATGCGCCTGGTGGTGCGGCCGACCCGCGACGTCGACCGGCTCATCGACGGCATGCTCGACTACGGCCGCCAGTTCCGCAGCCGGCCGATGTACGAGGAGGACCCGCTGGAGCCCGCCCGCCGCTGGGCCAGCAGCGTGGACGAGGAACCGGACAACCTGATCCAGTACCCGGCCCACCGCACCTCCGAGTACGCCGGCCGCCGGGCCGCGAACGGCTAGGACCCGACCTGGCGGACCATGACGACCTCACCGTCGTCGAGTTCGCCGGTCTCGACGAAGCCCGCGGTGCGGTAGAGGCCGCGGGCTCGCTCGTTCGACGGGACCACGCTGAGGCGCACCCGGTCGGCCCCGCGCTCGCGGACGATCCAGTCGACGGCCGCCTCCAGCGCCTGCCGGCCCAGCCCGCGCCCCTGGAACTGGGCGCCGACCATCAGCCGTACGATGCAGTGCCCCGCGGCGGGTTTGTCCTTGTCGACCGGGTGGAAGAGCACAAAGCCGACCAGTTCGTCATCGGCGTAGACCGCCCGCGGCTCCGCGTCCGGATAGATGTGCGTCTCGGCGATGCCCCGCACGTTGGGGGCGACGAACTCCGACTGCTCCGGCCTGACCTCCAGCTTGATGACGGCCTGGAAGTTCTCCGCGGTGATCGGGCGCAGGTCGACTGTCATGCCGTCTTTGTAGGCTCGTGCCACGGGCACCGCAACGGTTTATCAGCGAAGATCATCTCTGCAGGTCAATGACTTTGACGGCGTGGCTTACCACCATCGGGTGACCGGGACGCGTACCGTGTTCCGAAACGCGCCCGGGTGGCTGACTCTCGGGAGCACAGGCCAGACAGCGGCGAGCACGGGACGGAGGCAACGCATGCGGCCAGTACGCTTCGTAGCCCTCTCCGAGGACGGTCAGGCCCTGGTGCTCGCCGATGAGGTGGGCCGGCTCCTGGCACTCCCGATCGACGACCGGATCAGCGGCGCGCTGCAGTCCGACGGCACACCGCATCCGATCGGCACGGCCGTGGCGGTGGCGAACGCCGAGGTGATGGCGTCCCTGTCCCCACGCGACATCCAGGCCCGGATCCGCTCCGGCGAGTCCGCCGAGGACGTCGCCCGGGTGGCCGGCGTCCCGGTCGACCGCGTGCTGCGGTATGCGGGGCCGGTGCTGCAGGAGCGGGCCATGCTGGCCCAGCACGCGCGCCGCACCCGGCTGAAGACGTCCGACTCGGGCGCCCCGCTGGCCGAGGTCGTGGACAGCCGGCTGTCCCAGCACGGCATCGACACCGAGAAGATCTCCTGGGACGCGTTCCGCCGCGAGGACGGCACCTGGCGCATCGTCGCCTCGTGGCCGTCCGGCAAGGCGACCGCCCAGGCGATGTGGGATCTCGACAAGGGCCGCCAGGTGGTGGCCCCGCACGACGACATGGCGCAGTATCTGTGTGCCGAGCGGCCGACCCAGATCCTGGGCCAGGAGCCGGTGCCGGAGCGCACCCCGCACGAGCGGGGCGGGCACGGCCTGCCCGGCCCGTCGCGGATCACCGAGCCTGCCCGCGGCGGCCGGGGCCTGCCCGCGGCCGACGCGCCCCGCACGACCCGCGACCCGATCCGCGCCGGGCGCGACGCCCTGCTGGCCTCGCTCGACCGCCCGCTGGGTGGCCAGGGCTCGGGCCGCGGGCTGGAACCGGCCGCGCAGGAGTCCCGTCGCCCGGTCGCCGGTGGCGCGGCCGCGCTGCTCGGCGGCGGTGCGGGTTCCGCCTTCGACGACGACGCCGACCTGCCCAAGGAGGTCCCGGCGGTGCCGAGCCTCGCGGTGCTGCGCCCGCGCCGCACGGTGGGCCAGTCCCAGGGCGGCGACTCCACCGACTCCGAGGAGACCGCGAAGCCCCGCAAGCGCCTGCCGAGCTGGGACGACGTCCTGTTCGGCGGCGGACCGGCGGCCCGCGAGAGCTCCTGAGTCACCAGCTCCGCACCGTCGTGTAGCCCTCCCCCGGATCGCTCCGGACGAGGGCTATCTCGTCCAGCGACCAGGGCGGCCCGACGTACCCGTCGAGGGCCAGCGACACCCCCGGGTCGTCCCGGTACGCCACGGTCAGGTGCGGGGTGAACTCCCCGTCCGGCAGTCCCAGCCGCTCGCAGACGTCCCGGTGCAACTGCCCCAGTTCCCCGTCGACGCCGGCCCACAGCACGGTTGACCGGCCCCGGCCGAACCGCCCGCCGCCGCGCAGCCGCAACTCCGTCCCCTTCGGCACGGTGACCAGCCCGAGCGCCTGCTCGACCGCCGGCAGCCGCTCCGCGTCCACCTCGCCGAGGAACGCCAGCGTGACGTGCCAGCGCTCGATCGGCGTCAGCCGGCCCGCCCCGGTCAGGCGGCGGCGGAGATCCCTGGACACCTCATCGGGTGGATAGACCGCGACGAACAAGCGCACGGAACGACCCTACGGGGTGCGCCCTCAGGCCGTCCGCAGCTGAATGCCGGCGGCGTGCAGCAGGCCCTCCACCCGGATCCGTTCGATCTCCCGATCCATCCCGTCGAGCTGGGTGAGGTGCTCGGTGAGCCCGAGGGACCGGCTCGCCAGCGCCAGCCGCTGGTCGTAGGCCCGCAGCACGGCGGCGAGCCAGAGGACCGACTCGGTGGTGGGCGAGCTGCGGCGCTGCCGGTCGAGCCGGCGCAGATCGGCCACCAGCTCGTCGATGGTCAGCTCGCGGTCGGGCGGGCACAGCTCCGCCTCGCCGGCGGTGAGCCCCCGGTCGAGGCAGCTCAGGGCGCGGATCTCCTGCCGCCCGTGCCGGGACCAGAACCGGCGGGCGACCAGCTCGTCCGCGCAGACGACGACTGCCACGGCGCATGGCAGACACAACAGCGCGAGCAGCGCCGTCGCGAGCACAGCTATGTGCGAGATTGCCACGGTCTGACGCTAAGGCCTGCCCCCGGTGAACGGAGAGAGCCGTTCGGATGACCCGGTCTGCCATACATATCCACAGGTTTGTCCTCAGCCGATCTGCCGGTCCCGGCCGGCCAGCGCGCCGGCCACCATCTGCGGCACCATCAGCAGCGCCATCAGCGCCAGCGGGATCTGCCAGCTGCCGGTCCGGTCGTAGAGCACCCCGACCACGATGGGACCGGGCACCGAGAGCAGGTAACCGGTGCTCTGCGCGAAGGCGGAGAGCCGGGCCACCGTCGCCGCGTCCCGGCCGCGCAGCGCGATCATGGTCAGCACCAGCGGGAACGAGCAGTTGGCCACCCCCAGCAAAACCACCCACAGCCAGGGTGCGGCGGCCGGGCCGGCCCAGAGCCCGGCATAGCCGGCCAGGCCGAAGAGCCCGATCAGCACGGCGAGGCCGCTCTGCCGCACCAGGCGGCCGGCAAAGGCGGAGAGCAGAAAGGACAGCGGTACGCCGAGCAGCGCGGTGACCGCGAACAGCAGACCGGCGGTGCGCGCGGACAGCCCGGCGTCCCGGAAGATCTGTGGCAGCCAACCCATGATCACGTACGCGGCGGTCGACTGGAGCCCGAAGTAGACGGCCAGCGCCCAGGCGATCGGCTGCCGCCGCAGCTGCAACCCCGCCACCGGCGCCGCCGCCCCGATCAGACCGGCCGGTACGGGATGCGGGGTGCGGTCGCGGGCCAGCAGGATCCAGGGCGGCAGGGCGGCCGCCGCGATCACCGCCCACACCCCCAGCCCGAGCCGCCAGTCACCGTGGAACGCGCCGGACGTCAGCGGCACCGTGACCGCCGCCGCGGTCGACGCCCCCAGGTTGAGCGCCACCGAGTAGAGGCCGGTCATCGCGCCCACCCGGTCCGGGAAACGCTGCTTGACCACGACCGGGAGCAGGACGTTGGCCAGCGCGATGCCGGCCAGCGCGAGCGCGGTCAGCGCGATGAACGAGGCCGTGCCCCCGGCGAACGGCCGCACGGCCAGGCCGAGCGCGAGCGCGGTGGTACCCAGCGCGATCACCCCGCCGGTCCCCCAGCGGCGGGCGAGCAGCGGCGCCGTCGAGCCGACCAGGGCGAAACAGACCGCGGGAACGGAGGTGAGCAGGCCGGCGACGGCGGCACTCATCCCCAGACCGGCCCGCACCTCCGCCAGCACCGGCCCGAGACTGGTCACGGCGGGCCGCAGGTTGATCGCCACCAGCACCAGCCCGACGACGGCGAGCGGGTGGATCTTCGCGCCGGTGCGCGGCGCGGTGCTGGTGGTCGTCATGACCCCATCATAGAATGATGGGATGAATATGGGTCCAGTCTCCCGTGGCGCCACTCTCTCCGATCAGGTGATCGCCCGGCTCCGGCAGCAGATCACCTCCGGCGCGTGGCCGGTGGGCTCCCGCATCCCGACCGAGCCCGAGCTGGTCACCCAGCTCGGGGTGGCCCGCAACACCGTCCGCGAGGCGGTGCGGGCGCTGGCCCACAACGGCCTGCTCGACATCCGGCAGGGCTCGGGCACCTGGGTGATCGCGACCAGCGAGCTGGCCGGCGTGATGCAGCGGCGCTTCGCGACCGCGGACCCGGCGCACGTGACCGAGCTGCGCGGCACCCTGGAGGCCGCGGCGGCCGGCTTCGCGGCCCGCCGCCGCACCCCGGAGGACCTGCTGCGGCTCGACGCCCTGCTGGCCCAGCGCGAGCGGGCCTGGGCCGGCGGCGACCGGGACTCCTTCGTCGACGCCGACTCGGCGTTCCACCTGGCCGTGGTCGGCGCCTCGCACAACGACGTGCTGATCGAGCTCTACGCCGACCTGGGCCAGGTCATCCGCGACTCGCTGCGGGACCACTTCGGCGCCCGGCTCAGCCCGGAGGAATATCTCGACCACAGCCGCCTGCTCGAGGCGATCCGCGCCGCGGACCCGGCGACCGCCACGGCCGAGGCCGCCGCCTACACGTCAAGCTGCGAAGCGGCCCGCTGAGGCGGGACGCTCAGGCGGCGACCGCCCGGGCCGGGTCGACCGGGGCCGGGAGCGGCTCGACGATCTCCTCGTTCTCGTCCGGAGCGGTGCGGACCAGCGTCAGCCCCGGCCGCGAGCCCCCGTGCACGGAGAGCCGGTCCCCGCTGGTGCGCAGCTGCCAGATCAGCGCCGTGACGGCGGCCACCAGGCAGAACAGGCCGGCCGCCCAGATGCTCGACGGCACCCCGAAGTGCTCACCCCACCAGCCCGCCAGCGACGCGCCGATCGGGGTCGTGCCCAGGAAGACCAGCACGTACAGGGCCATCACCCGGCCGCGGTAGGCCGCGTGCAGGCCCATCTGGACCCGGTGGTTGGTCGCCTGGGCCAGGTAGATCGAGAAGAACCCGGTCGGCACCAGCAGGATCATCGCCACCAGGAACGTGGGGGCGAAGCCGACCGCGATCTCGAAGACCGCGAAGGCCAGCGCCGCACCCAGCACCACGTACACCCCGGGCCTGCTGCGGCGGCCGCTGCCGGCCAGCGCGCCACCCAGCGCGCCCACCGCCAGGGCCGTGGTCAGCAGCCCGAAGGACGACGGGCCGGCATGGAAGTTGATTTTGGCGAGCGCCGCCAGGGTGACCGGGAAGTTGAAGCCGATCATGCCGACCGCGGCCATCAGCGCGATCGGGAGCAGCAGGTCGTGCCGCTTCCACACGTACCGCAGGCCGTCGGTGATGCGGGTGTCCTCGGCCGACGGGCGCTCCATCGACCGGTTCAGGTCCTGCGGGCGCATGACCAGGTAGCTGAAGATCGGCGCGACCGCGAGCGCGGTGGCGATCAGGAAGACCGGCCCGGTGTCGAACAGCGCCAGGGCCAGGCCGGCCAGCGCCGGGCCGGCGATCCGGGCGGTGTTGAACGTCGCCGCCGACAGCGCCAGGGCGTTGGGCAGCAGCCGGAGCTCGACCAGCTCGGAGACGAAGGACTGGCGCACCGGGGTCTCCACGGCGCTCGCGATGCCGAGCAGGCCGGCGAAGAGGAACACGTGCCAGAGCACCACCACGCCGCTGGCCACCAGGATCGCGAAGAGGATCGCGGTGACCGCGAAGGCCGCGTTCGCGCTGATCAGCAGCTTGCGCTTGTCGAAGCGGTCGGCGAGCTTGCCGGCCCAGAGGGTCAGCAGCAGCACGGGCAGGAACTGCAGGGCGGTCACCATGCCCAGCGCGCCGGGCGAGTTGTTCGACAGCTCCAGGACCAGCCAGTCCTGCGCGGTGAACATCATCCACACGCCGACGAGCTTGACCAGCTGCCCGATCGAGAACAGCCGGTAGTTGCGGACCTGCAAGGACCGGAATGTCGTGCTCAGCACTGCCCGCACTCGGGTTGCGCCTCCTCATCAGCCGTACGCGTCATCGCGATGTGACGGAACGACCGGACGCGGCGCGACCGCTCAGTTGCGAGCCACCTGCTGCAGGATCTGCGCGGCCCGCTCGAGCGTGTCGCGTTCGTCCGGGGTCAGCTCGACGAGCTGCCGGGCCAGCCATTCGTTGCGCGCCTTCTCGAACTGGGCGTAGACGAACCGGCCCTGCTCGGTCGCCGCCAGGATCACCTGGCGGCGGTCGGTCGGGTGGGGGGTCCGCACGACCAGCCCACGTTCCTCCAGCTTGCCGACGATCTTGGTCATCGTCGGCGGCTGCACCCGCTCGGTGTCGGCCAGCTCCCGTGGGGTGAGCGCGCCGGCCAGCTGCAAACTGGTCAGCGCCGAAAGCTGACTGAACGTCAGATCGCCGACCGCCCGCGCCTGGCGCAGCCGACGATTGAGCCGGGTGATCGACTCGCGCAGCGAAATGGCCAGTTGCTCGGCTGTCATCCGCTCCGCCACCGACCGCTCCATCACGTTTCTTAGCTTAGCTAATGAGCTTGGCTAACGACATGCCGACGGCTATGACCGTGGTCACCGGGCACGCTAGCGCACCCGGTGACCCGTCAGTCACAGCAGGATCGACTCCAGCGGGCCGCGCAGGAAGTACAGGACGAAGAGCACGGCGACGCCGTACAGCAGCGGGTGCACCTCGCGGGCCTTGCCGACGGCCAGCTTGATCACCACGAACGAGACGATCCCGGCGCCGATGCCGTTGGAGATCGAATACGTGAACGGCATCAGCGTGATCGCCAGGAACGCCGGGATGGCGATCTCGTAGTCGGTCCAGTCGATCTGCCGGACCGCCATCATCATCAGGAAGCCGACCACCACCAGCGCCGTCGACGCCGCCTCGAACGGCACCACGGTGACCAGCGGGGCCAGGAACATGGCCAGCAGGAACAGCACGCCGGTGACCAGGTTGGCCACCCCGGTGCGGGCCCCCTCGGCGACACCCGAGGCGCTCTCGATGAACGAGGTGTTGCTGGAGACGCTGGCCGCGCCGCCGGCCGCCGCGGCGATCGAGTCGACGAGCAGGATCTCCCTGGTGCGCGGCGGCATGCCCTCGGCGTCCAGCAGCTCACCCTCCTGGCCCACCGCGACCATCGTGCCCATCGTGTCGAAGAAGTCGGTGATCAGCAGGGTGAACACGAACATCAGCACGACCAGCCAGCCGGCCCGGCCCCACGAGTCGAACACGTTGAACTTGCCCAGCAGCGAGAGATCGGGCAGGTCGACGATCTTGTCCGGCAGCGCGGGCACGTTCAGCGACCAGCCGCTCGGGTTCGGCTTGCCGTCGACGAACGACGGGCCCACCTTGGCGATCGCCTCCACGATGATCGCCAGCACGGTGGTGACCAGGATGCCGATCAGGATCGCGCCCTTGACCTTGCGGACGAAGAGCACCAGCGTGAACAGCACGCCGACGCTGAAGACCAGCAGCGGCCAGGTCGTCAGCTTGCCGCCGAGCCCCAGCTCCACCGGCACGGTCGTGCCGGCGGCGTCCGGGATGCGCCGCACGAAGCCCGCGTCGACCAGACCGATGATCATCAGGAACAGCCCGATGCCGACGCCGATCGCCGTCTTCAGCTGGGTGGGCACGGCGCGGAAGACGGCGGTACGCAGCCCGGTCAGCACCAGCACGCCGATGACGACGCCCTCGATGACCACCAGACCCATCGCGTCGGCCCAGGTCATCTCGGGCGCGATCTCGTACGCCACCAGCGCGTTCACGCCGAGTCCCGCGGCCAGCGCCAGCGGGAAGCGGGCCACCACGCCCATCAGGATCGTCATCACGCCGGCCACCAGCGCCGTACCGGCCGCCAGGGCCGCGACCGGCAGCGTGCCACCGACCGCGTCCACGCCCGCCGCCAGGATCAGCGGGTTGAGCACCACGATGTAGGCCATCGTGAAGAACGTGGCGAACCCACCGCGCACCTCCCGCCCCACGGTCGAGCCGCGGGCCGAGATCTCAAAAAATCGATCAAAAGCATTCTTCGGGGTACGCCCGGACGCGCCGGCGTCCGTCTCGGCAGCAGCAGTGGACATTCGCGCCTCTCCACAGGACCAACAGGGGTCGATGCGCGCATCAAATCAGAACGCTGACCTCGGCAAAAGATCGAAACTGTTACAACAGTCACGGGGGCACACGGACGATCACCACGGACGTACGCTGATGCTCGTGGCCGACCTGTCCCCCGCACCCCAGGAACACCCTCACGGCCTCGACGCGCTCACCGGCGCCCGGAAGCCGCGGCCCGAACCGCTGGACCCGCCGATGGTGCCGTTCGCGCTGGGCGGCACGGCGGCCTTCGCGGTGGCCGGGCTGGTGCTGCTGCTCGCCGGGGCGCCGGAGAGCTGGCTGTGGACCTGCCTGGCGGGCATGCTGTGCGGCATCCCGGGCCTGCTGACGATGCTCCGGCACGACGCCAACCGACGCCGCCGCCGGGCCCTGACCCACCCCGAGTTCAAGGTGACCGAGACGGCCTAGCTGTGGCCGTAGGGCTCCGCGGGCTCGCCGGTCTCGACCGAGCCGTGGGCGCGGCTGACCGCGACCGCCTCGACCTCGCTGTCGTCGTAGACCGTGGGCAGCTCCTCGACCGGCTGCTCCGTCGCGCCGAGCAGTGCCTCGGAGTGCGCTCCGCAGCCGTGGTCGGCGCTGACCGCCTTGGCGTCGTCGGGCGCGTACAGGTTGCCGCACACGCCGAACATGCCCCGCATCGCGCCGGCCAGCGGCAGGTAGAAGCCGCAGGTGCCGCAGCGGGCGTTGCGGGGGGCGGCCGTCGAGATGGGCGCCTCGGGGCCGGCGTCGCCGTCGTACCAGCGCTGCGCGGTCTCGATCCGGCCCTCCTGGGACATCACCCGGGACCGGCCCAGGCCGAGCTCCCAGGAGACCTCCTCGACGGCGGCGTCGTCGCTGAGCACGTAACCCGGGGCCAGCCGGTCGTCGTCCGGCGCGGTCGGCATCAGGTCGCCGACGCCCAGGTCGCCGGCCTGCACCCGCTCGTTCCAGGGCAGCCAGGCCGGGGCGAGCATCGCGTCCGGGCCGGGCAGCAGCACGGTCTCGCAGACGGTGACGTGCCGCGAGCGGGGCACCCGGGTCACCGTCACGGCCCAGCGCCAGCCCTGGTAGCCGGCCAGGTGGCTCTCGAAGAAGTGGGTCACGACCCGGTCGCCCTCGGCCACCGCCTCGAGATGGTCACCGACATCACTCGGCTCCACTTCGGTGATGGCACCGCGCGCAACCCCGACAGCATCGGCACAGACCTGGTCAAGTCGGGCGGCACGCACTGAGGTCCTGGTCGTCACGGCATCATTGTTCCCTACTCGCGCACGGCCGACGCAGCGACTCCCCCAGATCTCCGCACCCGGGAGGGGACGGATGTCGCCCCGATGCGACAGGATGGGGCGATGCCGCTGCTTCCCACCATCGGACGCACCGTCGGCACCAGCGTGAGGGCGCTCCGCATGCTGGTGCGGGGATCGGTGCGCGGCAGCGCGTGGGCCACCCGGCGGGTCGGTGACGCCCGGGCCCGCGGCGCGGCCAACGAGATCGGCATGGTCCGGCTCTTCGATCTGCACGCGATCTCCTGCGCCGGCGACACCCTGATCGCGATCGGCCTGGCCGGCACGATCTTCTTCAACGTGCCGCTGGGCGAGGCCCGCAGCAAGGTGGCGCTCTACCTGTTCATCACGATGGTGCCGTTCGCCCTGCTGGCCCCGGTGGTGGGCCCGCTGCTGGACCACTTCCGGCACGGCCGCCGGTACGCGCTGGCCGTGACGATGCTGGGCCGGGCGTTCCTGGCGTACGTGATCGCGGACAACCTGCTGGGCTGGGGGCTGTATCCGGCGGCGTTCGGCGTGCTGGCGCTGTCCCGGGCCTACGGGGTGGCCCGCTCGGCCGCGGTGCCCCGGCTGCTGCCGGAGGGGATCGGCCTGTCCCAGGTGGGCGCCCGCGCCAGCGTCTACGGCACCTTCGCCGGCGCGGTCGTCGCGCCGATCGGGCTGGCCGCGTTCTGGTTCGGTCCGCAGTGGCCGCTGCGGGTCGCCTCGCTGATCTTCCTGGTCGGCATGGTGATCTCGCTGCGCCTGCCACCCCGCGCCGACTCCGACCCGCCCGAGGCGGTGCCGAGACCGTTCCGCACCATGCTGCGCCTGCGCCGCGGCGAGGACCGCCCGCTCTCCGGCAAGCTGGTGGTGGCCACCCTGATCGGCAGCGCGAGCTTCCGCTGCCTGTACGGCTTCCTGCTGCTCTACTTCGCCTTCGCGGTCAAGGCCGGCTCGCTGGGCACGACGTTCTTCGGCCGCGACATCGGCAGCCAGGGCGCGGTGGCGCTGGTCGGCGGCGCCCTGGCGGTCGGCACGTTCCTGGCGACGGCGGTCGGCACCCGGCTGCGCATCCGCCGCCCGACGGCCCTGCAATCCAGCGGCCTGACCATCACGGCCGGCGTGGCGGTGCTGACGGCGATCTTCTTCACGCTGCCGATGGTGGCGCTGCTGTCGCTGGTCGCGGCCATCTTCAGCGGCATCTCGAAGCTGACGGTGGACGCGAGCATCCAGGAACGCGTGCCGGAACGGCTGCGCGCCAGCGCCTTCGCCCACTCCGAGACGGTGCTGATGATCGCCTGGGTGGTCGGCGGCGCGGTAGGCATCATCCCGCTGAACGGCCGCCTGGGCGTCGCGGTGATGGCGGTCTTCGCGGTGGCCGCGGCGGCCCGAGGCACGATCGTGGCGGGCCGCCTGCACAAGGAGCGGCTGCACGGCCGCCCGGACGTGACGATGGAAGAAGAACAGGCGCCGGAGGACGCGGAGCCACTCCTCACCGAGTCGACCCCGGCCGGGACGAATGGGGCCCGCCCGCCGCGCGCATCGTCCACCCCAGCCCCACCCGCACGGTCCGGATCAGGCCGGCCGGCCGCCGATCGGACGGTGCCGGGGCAGACCGACCCCCGGCAGACCGCCGCCGACCGGAAGGCCGAAAGGCCGACGTCCCCAGCCGGCGATCCAGCCGAGAGCAACCGAGCCGCCGCCGACGCTGCCGCTGACGGCGCTGACGGGATGGCCGGCGGCGCCGCTGCGGCTGGCGCACCGAAACGTCGCCTGTTCTCACGCGCCGGTTCCCGCAAGCGCACGGAGACACCACCGCCACCGACCGCAGACCCGACCCCCGACGCACCGGCAGCGGGTTCACGGCCGGGACGGCCCAGCCCGCCTCGCACCGCGCCCACCCGTCCGTCAGCAGCCGACAAGGCAGGCGCGACCGGCCGAACCCGGGCCACCGACACGAACGAGCCCAAGGACGATCTGGCACCCCCCGGCTTCCACATCTACCGCCCGTCATCCGCCACCAACGGCACCGGCTCCCCCGACGAGACCAACCCATGAACCTGCCCCGGCCCACCCAACCGGACCAACCCGCGCAGCCGGACCAGGCGACCAAGCCGGACCCGGCCGGGTCCGGGCAGCGCCCGCGGACCCCCGGCCGCCTGCTCATCGTCACCGCCGTCGAGGCCGAGGCCGAGGCGGTCCGCGCCGGCATCCGATCCGCCGGCGTCGATCCCGCCGCCGTCGTCGTCTCCCCCGTCGGCGTAGGCCCCGCAGCCGCGGCCGCCGCCACCGCCCGCCTCCTCACCCTCGCCGAAGCCGCCCACGATCCCTACCGCGCGGTCATCAGCGCGGGCATCGCCGGCGGCTTCCCCGGCCGGGCATCCGTGGGCGCCACCGTCCTGGGCGCTCGCACCATCGCCGCCGACCTGGGCGCGGAATCCCCGGACGGCTTCCTCCCGGTGGATCAGCTCGGCTTCGGCAGCAACGTCATCGAGGCCGACCCCACCCTGCTCAAGAGCCTCATCACCGCCCTTCCCGCCGCCGTCGTCGGCGACGTCCTCACCCTGGCCACCGTCACCGGCACCGCGCAGACCGCCGGCCTCCTGCAGGCCCGGCACCCGCACGCCGTGGCCGAGGCCATGGAGGGCTACGGCGTGGCCTGCGCCGCGGGGCTCGCCGGTGTGCCCTTCGCCGAGCTGCGTGCCGTCTCGAACCCGGTCGGGCCGCGTGACCGGGCCGCCTGGCGTCTCCGCGAAGCATTCTCCGCGCTTGCCGAGGCCGCCGCCGCAGCCTGTGGATAACCCTGTGGACAACGGCAGGGGCACGGTGGTGTGGGCGAAACGACGTGTGGCAATGCAGACACCGGTCGTTGCGGGTGTCGGCGGGTTCGCCTCGTTACCGTGAGGGCGTGGCGCTTTCTCTGGCGGTTTCGCCCTGCCCCAACGACACCTTCGTCTTTCACGCCCTCGTGCATGGCCTGATCCCCGGCGCCGAGCCGGTGGAGTTGACCTTCGCCGATGTGGACGTGACCAACACCGCGGCCGAGCGCGGCGCGTTCGACCTGGTCAAGGTCAGCTTCGCGGCGCTGCCCTGGCTGCTCGACGATTACGAGCTGCTGCCCTGCGGCGGTGCGCTCGGGCGGGGCTGCGGCCCGCTGGTGCTGACCCGCGAGGGGCGCACCGACCTCACCGGCGCGACCGTCGCCGTGCCCGGTGACCGCACCACGGCCTACCTGCTCTTCCGCCTCTGGTCGGAGCAGCACCCGCCGGCCCGCGTCGAGGTCGTCCCGTTCCACCAGATCATGCCGGGCGTGGCCGAGGGTCGGTTCGACGCCGGCCTGGTGATCCACGAGGCCCGCTTCACCTATCCGCGACACGGGCTGACCGCGCTGGTCGACCTCGGCGAGTGGTGGGAGGGCGACACCGGCCTGCCGATCCCGCTGGGCGCGATCCTGGCCCGCAAGGGCGCCGTGGATCCGGCCGAGGCGGCCGAGTGGATCCGCAAGTCGGTCAGCATGGCCTGGGCCAACCCGGACGCGAGCCGCGAATTTGTGCTGGCCAACGCCCAGGAGATGGAGCCCGACGTGGTGCGCCGGCACATCGGGCTGTACGTCAACGAGTTCACCCTCGACCTGGGCGAGGAAGGGTTCGCTGCCGCCGACGCCCTGCTCGGGCGTGCGGCGGCAGCGGGAATCACTCCGGTGGTCAAGCCCCTCGGGCGCTAGATCTCCAGCTCCCGGGCGACCGCGTGGACCAGCTGGGCGACCTTCTCGGCCGTCCGCTTGTCCGGATATTTGCCGCGGCGCAGATCCGGCTGGATCTTCGCCTCGATCACCTTGATCATGTCTTCGACCATGCCGTGCAGCTCGTCGGCGGGGCGCCGGCGCAGCTGGGCTATCGACGGCGGCGCGTCGAGCACCTTCACGCTCATCGCCTGCGCACCCTTGCGGCTGTCCACCACGCCGAACTCCAGCCGCTGACCCGCCTTCAGGTCCGCGGTCCCGGTGGGCAGGGCGCCCTTGGGCAGGAACACGTCCCCGCCCTCGTCACTGGTGACGAACCCGAAACCCTTCGCCGCGTCGTACCACTTCACTCGACCCGTGGGCACCGCTGACCTCAACTTCACTCATTGGACTCGATTGCTCACGGCAAGGTTATCCAGCCCCCGCGCCACGCCCAACCGTTATCTTTTCGAGCAGCTCCGGGAAGCCGGTCAAGTCGGACAGTACGTACGCCGCACCCGCGTCCCGCAGCTCGTCGGCGTCACACGGACCGGTGGCCACCCCGATGCCCGGGACCCCGGCCGTCCGGGCGGCGACCATGTCACCCCGGTGGTCGCCGACGTACCACTCGACCCCGTGCTCGGTGAGCGCCGCCGCTTTGCCCTCGGCGAACAGATCGCCGGCCAGCTCGTCGGCGATCATGCCGAGGTGTGCCAGATGCAGCGCGGCCAGCCGGCCGAGCTTGGACGTGACAACCACCACACGTAGACCCTGGGCGCGAACGGCGGCCAGCGCCTCGACGGCGCCGGGAGTCGGCACCGACGGGGTGATCGCGTAGTCCGGGTAGAGCGTGCGGTAGGTGGTGACCGCGTCCTCCACCTGCTCGGGCGGGAACCACTCGCGCAGCTCGGTGCGCAGCGGCGGGCCCAGCCGGCTGACGGCCAGGTCGGCGTCGACCCACACCCCGGTCTCGGCCGTCAGCGCCCGGTAGGCCGCGTGGATCCCCGGCCTGGAGTCGACCAGGGTCATGTCCAGGTCGAAGCCAACCGCGGGCCTCAAGGCGTGGTGGTGGGGGTGTACTTCAGTTGCTCCACCGGCAGCGGGAACTCCTGGTCGTCACCGAACGGCGACGGCGCGGCGGGCCGGTCGGCGATCAGCTCGGAGACGGGCAGGTGCCCCTCCTTGATCGAGGACTGCCGTCCGGTCGTCTTCCGCGAGGCCGAACCGGCCTCCACCGACGTGCCCGGCATCTTGTTGTCGGTCCCCACGGTCACTCCCCTTGGTCTGTCGCATGATCCGACCTCTCATCATGGTCCCACGGCGGCTAGCGTTGAGAACGATGGCCACCGCATTCGCCGACCAGCTCCGGTCGCTCACCGATGACGCCCTGGGGGCGCTGATCCAGCTGCGCCCGGATCTCGTCGTGCCCGTACCCTCCGACGTCTCCGCGCTCGCCGTCCGCGCCCAGTCCCGCGGCTCGGTGGCCCGCTGCCTCGACGCGCTGGACGAGTTCACCCTCGCCGTGCTGGACGCCGCCCGGCTGAGCCGGGCCGAGCAGACCGCGCTGACCTCGGTCGCCGCGATCCTGGAGCTCGCCGACGGCCTGGCCGACCAGGCGGACGTCCGGGTGGCGATCGACCGTCTCCGGTCCCGTTTCCTGCTGCACGGCCCCGAGGACGCGCTCCAGGTCGTCGGGGCCGTCGATGAGGTCACCTCGCCGTACCCGGCCGGCCTGGGCCGCCCGGCGGACTATCTGGACCCGCAGGCGGCGGCCCTGTGCGCGGACCGGGCGAAGCTGCGCCGGGCCGTGCTGGCCGCGCCCGCGGGCGCCCGGGCCGTGCTCGACCGGCTCGCGGCCGGTCCGCCGGTCGGCGCGCTCAGCTCGGGCGGCGCCGTCGCCGAGCCGGTGCGGTGGCTGATCGACCAGCACATCCTGGTGCCGGTCTCCGAGGCCGGCCGGGCGCCGCGCCCCGACGGCGAGCTGGTCGAGCTGCCGCGCGAGGTCGGGATGCTGCTGCGCCGCGACGCCGGGCCGCTGGGCGTGCTGCGCCCGCTGCCGCCCACCCCCGAGAGCCCGGTCCGCGAGCCCAAGTCGGTGGACTCGGCCGGCGCGGGACAGGCCATGGAGGCGGTCCGCTACGTCGAGACCCTGCTGGAGGCGCTCTCCGTCGAGCCGGCCGCCGTGCTGAAGACCGGCGGGTTGGGCGTCCGTGACCTCAAGCGGCTGGCCCGCGCCGCGAACCTGGACGAGCCCGCCGCCGCGCTGCTGATCGAGGTGGCCCACGCGGCCGGCCTGCTGGGCGAGGCGGACGCCGCCGGCACCGGCCGGGGCGTGCTGAGCAGCCGGGCGTCCGGCCTGGTCGACGAGGTGTTCCTGCCCACCGGCGGCTACGACCTGTGGCGCGCGTTGAGCATCGCGCAGCGCTGGGAGGCGCTGGCCAACTCGTGGCTGGCGATGACCCGGCAGCCCGGGCTGGTCGGGCAGCGCGACGACCGGGACCGCCCGATCAACCCGCTGGCCCCGGACGCCGAACGGGCCGGCGCCCCGCAGGCCCGCCGGGAGGTGCTGGCCGCCCTGGCCGCGCTCACCCCCGGCACCGCCCCCAAGGCCGACGAGGTGCTCGAGCTGCTGGCCTGGCAGGCGCCCCGCCGGGCCCGCGGGCGCGAGGCGGCCCATCGCGACGCCCTGGCCGGGGTCGCCACGCTGGGCGTGACCGGGCTGGGGGCGCTGACCTCGTACGGGCGGCTGGTGCAGGCCGAGGCGCCGACCGCCGACGGCGACCCGCTGGGCGCCGGACCGGGTGGCGGACGCGTGCCGGGGGCCTCGGACGCCGTACGGGCCCTGGACGCGCTGCTCCCCGCGCCCGTCGACCACGTGCTGGTCCAGGCCGACCTGTCGGTGGTCGTGCCGGGCCCGCCCGAGCCCGAGCTGGCGGCGGAGCTGGACGTCGTCGCCGAGCCGGAATCCGCCGGCGGCGCCAGCGTGTACCGGGTCACCGCGGCCAGCGTGCGTCGCGCCCTGGACGTCGGCTACAGCGCCGGCGACCTGCACGGGCTCTTCCAGCGCCGGTCACGGACGCCGGTGCCGCAGGCGCTGGCCTACCTGATCGACGACTCCGCCCGCAAGCACGGCGGGCTGCGGGCCGGTTCGGCGGGCTCCTACCTGCGCAGCGACGACGAGGCGCTGATCGCCGAGGTGCTGGCCGACAAGCGGCTGGGCACGCTCGCGCTGCGCCGGCTGGCTCCGACGGTGCTGTGCAGCCCGGTGCAGATCGCCCGGCTGCTGGGCGCGCTGCGGGACGCCGGCTTCGCCCCGGTGGCCGAGGACGCCGCCGGGTCGGCCGTGCTGGCCCGGCCGAAGGTGCGCCGCGCGGTCACCCGTACCCCGGTCTCGTCCCGGCTGGGCGACCAGGCCGGGCCCCCGGTCCTGGCCGGACCACGGCTGGCCGGGGTGGTCGAGCAGATCCGCCGCGGGGATGTGGCGACCCGGGCGGCCCGCCGCGCGCCGGTCACGGTCCGGGCGGCCAACGGTCGGCAGGTGCCGGGCCTGACCTCGGTGCAGGCGCACACCCAGGCGATGGCGGTCCTGCAGCAGGCGGTACGCGACAAGGCCCAGGTCTGGGTCGGGTACGTGGACTCGCACGGCGCGACGCTGTCCCGGCTGGTCCGGCCGGTGTCGCTGAGCGCCGGTTACCTGCGCGCCGAGGACGAACGGACGGAGACGCTGCACACCTTCGCCCTGCACCGGATCACGGCCGCCGTCGTGGCGGAGTGACGGCCGGGACCGCGCGCCCCCGTTGGCAAACCCGCGCGCGACCCGTCCGCTGTCCGATGGTTCCGCTTGTTGAAACGCCCAGCTTGAGCGAAGGGTTGCACACCGGATCAACCTTCTTCACTGCGTCACGGCCCGTGTCACACTGGAGGGTCTTCTCTCGCACGTCGAAGGGCACCTGGTGACCGGCGGACCCCTGATCGTCCAGTCCGACAAGACTCTGCTGCTGGAGGTGGACCACCCGGACGCGAAGGCGTGCCGGATGGCGATCGCCCCGTTCGCGGAGCTGGAGCGCTCCCCCGAGCACGTGCACACCTACCGGCTGACCCCGCTGGGCCTGTGGAACGCGCGCGCCGCGGGCCACGACGCGGAGAGCGTGGTCGATTCGCTGATCAAGTTCTCCCGCTACCCGGTGCCGCACGCGCTGCTGGTCGACGTCGCCGACACCATGGACCGGTACGGCCGGCTCCAGCTGATCAACGACCCGTCGCACGGGCTGGTGCTGCGCGGCCTCGACAAGATCGTGCTGGTCGAGGTGGCGAAGAGCAAGAAGCTGGCCGGGATGCTCGGCGGCCGGCTCGACGACGAGACGATCGCGGTGCACGCCTCCGAGCGCGGCCGGCTCAAGCAGGCGCTGCTCAAGCTGGGCTGGCCGGCCGAGGACCTGGCCGGGTACGTGGACGGCGAGGCCCACGAGATCAGCCTCGCCCAGAACGGCTGGCACCTGCGGTCCTACCAGCAGGAGGCGGTGGACGGCTTCTGGGCCGGCGGCTCCGGCGTGGTCGTGCTGCCCTGCGGCGCCGGCAAGACGCTGGTCGGTGCGGCCGCGATGGCCACCGCCAAGGCCACCACGCTGATCCTGGTGACCAACACGGTCGCCGGCCGGCAGTGGAAGCGTGAGCTGGTCGCCCGCACGTCGCTGACCGAGGACGAGATCGGCGAGTATTCGGGCGAGCGCAAGGAGATCCGCCCGGTCACCATCGCCACCTACCAGGTGCTCACCTCGCGGCGCGGCGGCGCGTTCACCCACCTCGACCTGTTCGGCGCCCGCGACTGGGGCCTGGTCATCTACGACGAGGTGCACCTGCTGCCGGCGCCGATCTTCCGCTTCACCGCCGACCTGCAGGCCCGCCGCCGGCTGGGCCTGACCGCGACCCTGGTCCGCGAGGACGGCCGCGAGGGTGACGTGTTCTCGCTGATCGGCCCGAAGCGCTACGACGCGCCGTGGAAGGACATCGAGGCGCAGGGCTGGATCGCGCCCGCCGAGTGCACCGAGGTCCGGGTGACGCTCACCGACGCCGAGCGGATGACGTACGCGGTGACCGAGGCCGAGGAGCGCTACCGGGTGGCGGCGACCGCCCGCACCAAGCTGCCGGTGGTCCGCGCGCTGGTGGAGAAGCACCCGAACGAGCAGGTGCTGGTGATCGGCGGCTACATCGACCAGCTGCACCAGCTCGGCGAATACCTCGAAGCCCCGATCGTGCAGGGCTCGACCACCAACAAGGAACGCGAACGGCTCTTCGACGAGTTCCGCTCGGGCACGCTGAAGACCCTGGTGATCTCCAAGGTCGGCAACTTCAGCATCGACCTGCCCGAGGCGGCGGTGGCGATCCAGGTGTCGGGCACGTTCGGCTCCCGGCAGGAGGAGGCCCAGCGGCTGGGCCGGGTGCTGCGCCCGAAGGCGGACGGCCGCCAGGCGCACTTCTACACCGTGGTGTCCCGCGACACGATCGACACCGAGTATGCGGCGCACCGCCAGCGGTTCCTGGCCGAGCAGGGTTACGCCTACACGATCGTCGACGCGGACGACGTGCTCGGCCCGCCCCTGCCGCAGATCGACTGACCGGCGGCCGGGGTCACTCGGCGGTCGGCGCCGGTTGGTCCGGCAGGGCGGGCGGGGCCGGGCGGGCCGGCTCGACCTGCTCCACCACCGGGGCGGGTGCTCCCCCGGTGCTGCTGGTCAGCAGGAATCCCCCGGCGACACAGCCGAGCAGCACGAACACCACGGTGGCGATGGCGAAGCCGATCACCAGCCGCAGGCCCGTGTCGCTCTCCTTCCGGGGCGCCGGCGGCGGCGCGAACGGCGGCCCGGCGACCGGCGGCACCGAGTAGGGCCGGTGCGCGCCGAACGACGCCGACGCGGGCGGGAACGGGCCGAGGTAGGCCGGCGGCGGCGAGTCCGGCGGCGGCGCGACGACCGGCAGCGGCCGCACCGCCGTCCGGGTGGTCCCGGCGTGCACGAGGCGCGGCTCGAGCATGCCGGCCTCCTCGTACGCCGCGGCGGCCACCACCTCCGGGCTGCCGAGCCGCTCCAGCAGCTCCAGCAGGTCGCTCTCCGAGGTCACGCCGCGGTCGACGCGCTCGGTGCTGATGTGCGCCTCGATCTCCGCGAGCAGCTCGCGGCGTTGCAGCACCGGCAGGCCGGTGAGCCGCAGCTCCAGCTCGCGCAGATACTCCGCCACGGCGTCGTCGGTCTTGTTGCTGCTCATGCTCCACCGGTCCCTACGAGACGGTCGACGGTCTGTCGAAAGGAAACCCACTCCGAGCGAAAGTGCTCCAACGCCGACCGCCCGCTGTCGGTGAGGGCGTAGTAACGCCGCGGCGGCCCGGACGGCGACTCGCTCCACTTGCTGTCCAGCCAACCAACGCGGCGCAACCGGGACAGCAGCGGATAGATCGTGCCCTCGGAGGCGGCCAGGTTCCGCTCCTCACCGAAGCGGCGGACGATCTCCGTGCCGTAGCGGTCCTCGTGCTCGACCATCGCGAGCACGCAGAACTCGAGCGTCCCGCGCCGGAGGCTGGTGGAGAGCTGCGCTACGTCGGCCATGCGCCACACAGTACCTTGCCATGCAAGGTAGCTCAACGAGTCGGTACGGGCGGCCCGGGCTCCAGCAGGTCAGCCAGCAGATCGCCGTGCTCGGCCACCCGGTCCAGCACCTCCGCGGCGCCGAACTGCCGCACCACCCCGGAACCCAGCGCCATCTCGGCCACCTCGTCCCAGGTCAGCGGCGTCGAGGCGGTCGGCGACTCCTGGGCCCGCAGCGAGTACGGCGCCACCGTCGTCTTCGCCGCGCTGTTCTGGCTCCAGTCGATGAACACCTTGCCGGGCCGCACCGCCCTGGCCATCTTGGCCGTGATCGAGCCGGGCACCTGGGCGGACAGCTCCTCGGCGACCTGCCTGGCGTACTCCGAGACGATCTCCGCGTCCTGCGTGCCGGCGATCGGCACGCACAGCTGCATGCCCTTCTTGCCGGAGGTCTTGGGGTAGGCGCTCAGGCCGTCCTCGGCCAGCCGGTCGCGCATCAGCATCGCGACCCCGCAGCACTCCTTGAGCCCGGCCGGCGCACCCGGGTCGAGGTCCACCACCAGCAGGTCCGGGTCCTCGCCGATCCGCCACTGCGGGGTGTGCAGCTCCAGCGAGGCGAGGTTCGCCACCCAGACCAGCGTGGCCAGCTCGTCCACGACCACGAAGTCGATGGTCTCGCGGGCCTTGGTCGAGCCCGGCACCGGCAGTGTCGCCAGCCGGACCCAGGACGGGGTGCCGCCGGGCGCGTTCTTCTCGAAGAAGTGGGCGCCGTCGACGCCGTTGGGATAGCGGATCCGGGTCAGGGCACGGCCGCGGAGGTGCGGCAGCAGCACCGGCGCGATGCGGGTGTAGTAGTCGATCACCTCGCCCTTGGTGAAGCCGGCCGCCGGGTACATCAGCTTGTCGAGGTTGGACAGCTCCAGGTCGCGTCCCTCGATCCGCACGGCGAACCGCTGGGTTTTCATTTTCGGTTTTCCGCTGCGGGTCGGCTCTGTTCAGCCATCCTCGTCCTCCTCGGCGCACTCCTCGGGAGACTTATCCGGGCGCAGCCGCAGGAAACGCGGGAACCGCAGCCGGCCGTCCGGGGTCCGGTTGCCGTACCGCACCTCGACGACCAGCTCGGGGCGCACCCACTGGGCGCCGCGGGCATCCTCCCGGGGCACCGCGCCGTCCTGGAACGGCGACTCGCGGCCGGCCAGCGGCGCGAGCACGGCCAGCAGCTCCCGCTCGGCCGCCGCGCCGATGCCGCCGCCGACCCGGCCCCGGAACCGCAGCCGCCCGTCCGGGCCGGGCACACCCACCAGCAGCCCGCCGAGCTTGCGCACCCCGGACCGCCAGCCGCCGATGACGTAGTCGCCGGTCCGGTCGAACTTGACCTTGATCCAGTCCGGCGAGCGGGCGCCCGGCAGATACCCCGTGCCCAGCCGCTTGGCCACGACGCCCTCGAGGTCGTTCTCCCGGGCCGCGGCCTCGGTGGCGGGACCGTCGGTGAACGCCGGCGGCACCATCCACGGCCCCTCGCCCAGGTCCAGTGCCTCCAGGCGCTCGCGCCGTCGCTCGTACGGCAGGTCCAGCAACGACTCGCCGGCGTACCGGAGCAGGTCGAAGATCATGTAGGTGACCGGCAGCGACACCGCCAGCCGGGCTGCCCGGCCGGGGTCGCGGACGTGCATCCGCTCGGCCAGCGCGGTGAACGACGGGCGCCCGGCCGCGTCCAGCACCACCATCTCGCCGTCCAGCAGCGAATCCGGCGGCAGCGACAGGCCGGCGACCTCGGGATATGCCAGCGTCACCGCGGCGCCGGAGCGCGCCCAGAGCAGCGGCGGGCCGCCGGTGAAGGACGACAGCACCCGTACGCCGTCCCACTTGAACTCGTAGCTCCAGCCCGGCCCACGCGGCAGCGCGCCCGCGGTCGCGAGCATCGGCGAGAGCGGCGCAGCCGGCACCTGATCACCATATGCAGTAGCGAACACCTTACGCAGGAGTCTCACTAATGCGATCCTTGATCGAGGCACTGCTCACGGGGGGTGGGAGACGACATGCGAGCGATCTGGAAGGGCGCGGTCTCGTTCGGCCTGGTGTCGATCGCCGTCAAGCTCTTCTCCGCGACCGAGGAGAAGGACATCCGCTTCCATCAGGTGCACCGCACCGACGGCGGCCGGATCAAGTACAAGCGCACCTGCTCGATCGACGGCGAGGAGGTGACCTATGACGACATCGCCAAGGGCTACGACCTCGGCGGCGGCGAGATGGTCATCCTCACCGACGAGGACTTCGCCGAGCTGCCGCTGACCACCTCGCGGGCGATCGACGTGCTCCAGTTCGTGCCGGCCGAGCAGATCGACCCGCTGCTGTTCGCCAAGGCCTACTACCTCGAGCCCGAGGGCCAGGCCGCGAAGCCCTACGTGCTGCTGCGCGACGCGCTGACCGAGTCCGACCGGGTGGCGATCGTCAAGGTCGCGCTGCGCCAGCGCGAGCAGCTGGCCACCCTGCGGGTGCACGACGACGTGCTGGTGCTCAACACCATGCTCTGGCCCGACGAGGTCCGCACCCCCGACTTCGGCTTCCTCGACGAGGACATCGAGACCCGCCCGGCCGAGCTCGCCATGGCCAGCTCACTGATCGACTCGATGGCCGGCAGCTTCAAGGCCGACGAGTTCACCGACAACTACCGGGCCGCGCTCCAGGAGGTCATCGACGCGAAGGTCGAGGGCCGCGAGGTCGTCGCGCCCGAGGAGGCCGAGGAGGCGCCGGCCGCGGCGGTCGACCTGATGGCCGCGCTCAAGGCCAGCGTCGAACGCGCCAAGCAGGCCCGCGGCGAAGCGCCGGAAGAGCGGGCCCGGGACATCGCGGCCACCCCGATCAGCGCGGCCAAGTCGGCCGCCAAAACCTCATCCGGTACGGCCACCAGGTCCACAACCGCAAAAAAGGCGGCACCGGCCAAGAAGTCGGCGCCGGCCAAGAACACTCCAGCCGCGAAGGCGACTGCCGCGCCCGCCCAGAGCACAGCGTCCAAAGCCACCGCGGCCAAGACCACCGCGGCCAAGAAGGCGCCGGCGAAGAAGACCACTCCGGCCACCAAAGCGGCGAAGAAGTCCGCGTAGCTAGGCTGGTCCCGTGGCATTGACGTGGGCTGAGTCTTATCTGGGTCGGGTACGCAGCAGCGTCGGCGATGCCGACACGATCCTGTTCGTGGGGGCCCGGGGCGTGATCCTCGACGAGCGGAACCGGCTGTTGCTGATCCAGCGCTCCGACAACCACCGCTGGGCCATTCCGGCGGGCGCGATGGAGCTGGGCGAGAGCATGGAGGAGTGCGCGATCCGCGAGGTGTGGGAGGAGACCGGGCTGCGCGCGACGGCGCTGACCCCGTTCGCCTTCCACACGTCGTACACGTACACCAACGAGTGGGGCCACACCTACCAGCAGATCCTGATGTCGTTCCGGATCCACGCCTGGGAGGGTGAGCTGCAGAAGGTGACCGAGGAGTCGGTGGACGCCGGCTTCTTCCCGCTGGACGCGCTGCCCGGCCCGCACTCCACGATCATCGAGGAGGTCCTCGCCGACCTGGCAGCGTACGAGGCCACCGGCCGGATGGTGCTGAAGTAGCCCCGCCCCGACGGGTCAGCCCGGCGGCCGCCCGGCACGGCCGTGGCGCACGGACCTGCGCCCGTGCGCCACGTGACCTGGCTGTGCTCCGTACCGTCGGGCTATTTTGACTTCTGAATCTCTTCGAGGAGCTTGTCGCAGAAGGCCGGGAGGTCGTCCGGCTTGCGGCTGGTGACCAGGCCGTCATCAACGAACACCCGCTCGTCGACCCAGGTGGCGCCGGCGTTCGCCAGGTCGGTGCGCAGGCTGGGCCAGCTCGTCAGGGTGCGGCCGTCCACGACGCCCGCCTCGATGAGCGTCCACGGGCCGTGGCAGATCGCGGCGACCGGCTTGCCGGCGCTGAAGAATTCCCGCACGAAGCGCACCGCCTCCGGGTCGGCCCGCAGGAAGTCGGGGTTGGCGACGCCGCCGGGCAGCACCAGCGCGTCGTAGTCGCTCGCGACCGCGTCCCTGGCCTGCTTGTCCACCCGGTAGGTGCCGGCCTTGTCCAGGTGGTTGACGGCCTGGATCTCGCCGCTGGTGATCGAGACGAGCTCGGCCGTCCCGCCGGCCTGTTCCACCGCCTGCCGGGGCTGGGTGTACTCGACCTCCTCGACGCCGTCGGTCGCCAGGAATGCGACCCGCTTGCCGCTGATCGAAGTCGTCATGGTCAACGCCCCTTTCCGTCCGTACTCGTTCAGTACGTCCGGTTCCCGGCCTCGGCGCGGGCAAACGCCGGGGTGCGGCGCCGGTTGACCAGCTCGCCGCCGTACCAGGCGCCGAAGACGGCGCCGGCCAGGGCGAGCACTTCGACCGCGACCAGGCCGCCGCCGGCCACCCGGTCGGCCGTGCGCATGCGCACCATCAGGATGACCGCGAAGACCAGCAGGACACCCATGTTGACCAGGCCCTGCAGCACGCCGGTGCGCTTCTGCGGGGTGCCGTTGCGGACGAACATCAGGTCGACCGCCGAGGCCGCCGCGGCGAACACGCCACCGACCAGGCCGGCCACGACGTTCCAGTAGGCGAGCGCGCCGAGGATGTCCGGGCCGCCGAACAGGTTGCCGAGATCAAAGAGAACGGCCATCGCGAACAGGCCGAGCGGGAACATCACCAGGACCGGCTGGACGGCCTGGTCGGCGATCCGGAGTCTGCTGTCCATGCGGGCTGTACCCTCCCCTACCTGCGCGGTCTTCGGCGTCGACAGTTCGGCTACCCGTGGATCGTCGCGGTGAAACGCCCCGTGTCGATGGTTACATCCATCGATGCACGACCATGTCCTATCGTGTCCAAGATCCGGCCGCGCCCGTGCGCGCCGGCGGCCGGAAGGTGCGCCATGTCATTGGTTGTGCAGATCGTGGTCGGCCTGGTGGCCGCCATCCACTTTTACATTCTCGCCCTGGAAATGTTCCTGTGGCGGACAGATCGGGTGCGGGCCACGTTCGGTACCACCGAGGAGTTCGCCGAGCAGACCGCGACGCTGGCCGCGAACCAGGGCCTCTACAACGGCTTCCTGGCGACCGGGCTGGTCTACGGCCTCATCACCAACGATCTGACGTTCCAGGTATTTTTCCTGTGCTGCGTGCTGGTGGCAGGAATTTATGGTGCCCTGACGGTCACTCGCAGGATCCTGTTCGTGCAGGTCATCCCGGCCGCGGTCGGCTTGCTGGCGGTCCTGGTGGCGGCCTGAGCGCCTACACGGCTTGTACGCAATCTGCGATATAGCAGGTTGATGTGTGGCCCTCAGCCTGGTGGCGTGCTCTACTGGAGTCAGCAGGAAGGGCGGAGCAGGAGGAAGCAAAAGCAACGGCACCCGGCGGCAACCGGGTGCCGTTGTCGCCTCCGTCGTCCGGCCTTCGAGAAGCACGAGCGAGGCGGGGAATTCTCTCTGCGCCAATGGTGGCTCGCCTTCCCCGGACTCGCAAGGAGTACGGGAAGGGAGTTCGCCATGCGCACCTACTACCGTGGGCCCGACGCCGTGGTGACCAGCACCGTCTTCGCAGGCCGCGCCACCGCGAGGCCGTACGCGATCCGCGACCTGAGGAACGTGCGGATCGCCCGCACGGAGCAGTCGCAGCCGTCCGCAACACACGTCACCGCCGCCCTCCTGATGATCGCCGTGGCGGCATGGCCACTGGCGAAGGCATCCCCGCTGTACGCCCTGGCACTGGTGGCCCTGGGCATGCCGGCGCTGGCCGCCGGGGTGGTGATGTGGCGGCTGCGGCCCCAGACCTGGGAGCTGCGGGCGACCTACCGGGGGTCCGAAACGGTGCTGTTCTCGTCCACGGACGAGCGGGTGTTCAACCAGGTCAGCCGTGCTTTACGACGGGCCATCGAGGACGTGCACCCGCCGGCCACCTGGACCGACTTAGCCGTGGCCTGACCGCCGATGACGAAAGAATCTCGAATCAGCTTGTTCGCAATCTGCGATATGGCATGTTGAGGCGTAGCCGACCGACTCGTGGCCGTGGTCTAATTTTTTTCAAGGCAGAACGGGCGGAGTTCGAGGGGGACAAACGGCACCCGGCGGCAACCGGGTGCCGTTCTGGCCTCCGGGGGTTTCCGAGCTCCACCGGCCCTCTACTGCGCGAGGCGGGAATTCTCTCCGAGCCGCGAATCGTGGCGCCTCCCCTCCTCGCCGAGGAGCACGGAAGGAGTCATGATGCGCACCTACTATCGCGGATCCGACGCTCTCGTGACCGACGACCACTTCGTCTGGCGCACTTCCTCCACCCACATCTTCACCGTCGGCGACCTGCGCAACATCGTCATCGTCCGGGGCCCGCTGACCGGCTCGGGTCAGGGACCGGCCCTGGCCGCCGGCGCCGGACTGCTCCTGCTCGCGGCCGCGAGCTGGATGCTCCTCGGTCCCGCCGTGGGTTACACCGCCGCCGCGGCCGCGATCGTGATCGGCTTGATGATCATGTCGGTCACCGGCCGGCGCACCGCCCGGCTCTGGCACCTGGTCGGGTCGTATCACGGCCAAGCCGTGACCATTTACTCCTCTCCGGATGTCCGGGTGTTCAATCAGGTGACGCGGGCACTACGGAGAAGCACGGAGAACTCGCGGCGCACCCGGGGCCGCGAAGACCTGGCCGCGGCATAACATCACGGACGGTTCCAGGCGGGTGACATGTCACGGTTTGATGAAAGCCGTCCGCCCCCGTCGCGGGGCTGATATGACGATGAGTAACATGGCTCGCGACCTCGCTGACTGCCTAGTGGCAAAGAGCGAGGTCGCACCTTGGCACACCCGCCCTGTCACTTCGACGATGAAGGACTTATGGCTGAGGCAGTCTCGCCCACCGTCGCGCGCCGCCGCGTGCGTCTGGCCCTGCGCGAGGCCCGGGAAGCCGCCAAGCTGACCCAGCAACAGGTCGCCGACCAGATGGAATGGTCGCTCAGCAAGGTCATCCGGATCGAGAACGGCGACGTCACCATTGCTCCCAACGATCTCCGGCCGTTGCTCGGATATCTGGGGATCAAAGAGAAATCCATGATCAGTGCGCTCCTGATCGACGCACGCACGGCCCGCACCCGGCAACGCCAGGTCTGGTACCAGAAACCGCTGATGCGCGAGGTGCTGAGCGACGCCTATCGCAAACTGATCGAGTACGAAGCGGAAGCGGTGAAGATCCGCTACTACACGATCTACTTCCTGCCCGGCGCGTTCCAGCTGCCGGCATATGGGGAAGCGCTGTTCAAGGTGTGGGCCGACGAGATGGAGAAGAAGGAAGTTCAGGCCTACCTCGAGGCTCGACAGCAGCGTCATCAGACGCTACTTTCTCGCGCCGGCTCCGTTGAACTGTGCGTGCTGTTGGACCAATCTGTGTTGATGCGGCCGATCGGTGGGCCCCAGGTCCACACCGATCAGATGAAGGAGCTGCACCGCCTGGCTTCGGCCGGGATGGTCAAAATCAGGATGCTGCCCTTCAGCCTGAACGCGCCCGTCACCAACAATGCCTCCTTCGACCTGCTCTCGCTCGACGCAGAGGACGAGGGCATGCTTCTCTACTACGAGAACGGTATGAAGGATGAAGTTATAGAGGTCACCTCCACGACGCGGCGACACCGCGATCGGTACGACCTGGTCTGGAGCCAAGCCCAGAGCGAATCCGCCACCCTGGACTTCATTCAGGCCGAGATCCTCCGGCTGGAAGCGGACGACACAGACCGCCACCGGCATCCTCAATAGCCATGACCCGGTCAGCGGGTCACGGTCGAATACGTGTGCGCGCGCGGGTCAACCTGAAAGGCAGAAATGAACAGCGTCAGCGTGCCCGCGTGGCAGAAGAGCAGCAAGTGCGCGAACGGTAACTGTGTAGAAGTGGCAAGGGTGGACGGCGACACGTACCTGATCCGCGACTCCAAGCGCCCCGACAGCCCGGCCTTGTCGTTCACGGTCGAGGAGTGGACGGCATTCGTCGAGGGTGTCCAGGCGGGCGAGTTCAGGTTCTGAGGCCGCTGTCCGCTTTGCGCACTGAAGACGTGTCATCTGTGCGCAGAGCGGACAAACTAACTTCACATATACCAACAAACGCCGCATTCATCACAGCAATGACGGTTCACTCATTGCTGCCCTCTGCCGTGCATGCCAGACACCGCTTACCGTGTTACTCGGGAACCGGTCACGGAGGAGCGGGCTATGAACTCGACGGAACAGCCGGCGTGGCGCAAGAGTCAACGATGTGGCAACTCGACCTGCGTCGAAATCGCCCCGTTTGAGGGTGGGTACCTGATCCGGGACAGCAAGAACCCCGATCAAGAGCCGCTGCGTTTCACCGAGGAGGAACTGGCCGTCTTCGCCGCGGCCTTCACCGCCGGGGAGTTCCGGTCGGAGTGAGCGTTTCCGGTCGCTGAGCATCTGGCGTTCCCGGCCGTGCGCGCGGCACCTCCGATCGCTGATCCCGGCTGCGCCGCGGGCCGAGCGCGGCACTTCCGATCGCCGATCCCGGCTGCGCCGCGGGCCGAGCGCGGCATTTCCGGTCGCTGATCTTCTCGCGTTCCCGGCAGTGCCGCGGGCCGAGCGCGGCATACTTCGCTGGTGGGCGACACCGGATCTCGACCGGACAGCTTCTCGTCCCGGGTTTCCGACCCAGGGCGCTTCCTTGTGCTGCACGAGGCCGCCGAGGACGTTCTCGACGAGCTGACCGAGCGCTACATCGTCGACCGGCGCGAGACCAAGGAGCCGGTCGGCCCGACAGCCGGCGCCGAGGTCGTGCGCATCGTCCGGCTCATGCCGCGCACCCCTGCCGCCGCGCCGCTGTCGATCGCCTTCACCGACTTCCCGGGCATCGTGCTGCGGCTGGGCCGCTGGTTCTTCGAGTCGTCACCCGACTGCGGCTGCGACGACTGCGCGGAGGACCCGGTGGTGCTGGTCGAGGACCTGCGGGCCAGGGTGACCGCGCACGTCGAGGGCGGGCTGTGGGAACGCGTGCGGCGCGGGGTGACCGGGTCATGGCTGGAGACCCGGCTGATCGGGCCGGGGCTGCGCATCACCCGACAGGCGCCGATCGACGCGGCCGAGGCCCGAGCGGCCCGGCGCGAGGGCTTCGCCGCCGCGGTGCAGTGGGCACCCTGGCCCCGACGCGCGCCCTGACCCGGCCCTAACCCGGCTGCGGCTGGGTTTCGGCGGGGCGGCCGCCGAGCAGGTTGACCGCCGCGCGGATCGACGGGCGGCGGACCACGTTGGCCATCGTGAGGTCCCCGCGGCAGTACAGCTCGAAGGAGCGCCAGCCCATCGGGCTCGCCATCGCCGCGTGGATCAGCCGGGGATGCCTGGCGAAGACCCGCAGCAGGCGCCGGCCGGCCGCCATCTCGGGTGCCAGGTGGCGCTCCACCTGCTGATCGTATTCGGACAGTTGGGTCGGATCGTCGGCGCGCGCCGCGACCTCGCCGGCCCACCCACCGGAGCGCAGGGCGTAGCTGATCCCCTCGCGGGTCCACGGTTCGAGCAGGCCCGCGGCGTCGCCGACCAGCAGCACCCGGCCGCGCCGCAGCGGGGCGTCCGGGCGGCGGCAGCGGGTCAGGTGACCCGAGTCGCGCAGCACCCGGCGGTCCGCCAGGCCGAGCTGGTCGAGCAGGTCGGCCAGGTACTTCTTGGTCTCGGCGCCCCGGCCCTTCTCCATGATCACGCCGACCGTGAGCTCGTCGTCCTTGGGAAAGACCCAGCCGTACGAGCCGGGGACCGGGCCCCAGTCGAGCAGCACCCGGCCCTGGTAGGCGGCGCGGTCCGCCTCGGTCGCGGCCAGCTCCACCTCCAGCCCCAGGTCCTGCTGGTCGAACGTGACGCCGACGTGGCGGCTGCTGATCCCGGCCGAGCCGTCCGCGCCGATCACGTAGCGGGCGGTGATCACCTCACCGTCGGCCAGGGTCACCGAGGCCGTGTCGACGTCCTGGTCCAGCGCCCGGACCTGAGCGTGCTGCCGGACCTCGGCGCCCGCCGCCACGACGGCCCGGCACCACGCGAGGTCGAAGTCGTCGCGCCGGACCATCGTCAGCATCGGCTGACCGGCCGACCGACGGGTGAACGCCCGGCGGCCCCGCACGGTGAAGGTGACGGCGGCAACCCGGTCCCGGGCCGGCACGGAGATCCGCGCGCTCGCCGCGGCCAGGGACGTGCCGATCAGGCCGCCACCACAGGTCTTGTAGCGCGGATGCTCCGCGCGCTCCAGCACAATCGTCCGGGCTCCGGCCGCGGCCGCGGCATGCGCCGCCGCCAGGCCGCCCGGACCGGCGCCGATCACGGCGACATCCCACTGCGCGTCCACGAGCCGGAAGTCTATCGATCACGCATGTGTACAGCAGTACACATCGTTGTGTACGGTTGTACGCATGGCCGAGTTGACGATGCGCGAGCGGATGCTCGCCGGCGAGCTGTACCTCGCGGACGATCCGGAGCTCGCGCGCGACGGTGTCCGGGCGGCTGCACTGAGCCACCGGCTCAACACCATGGACCCCACGGACGGTGCCGCCCGGCGCGAGCTGCTCACCGAACTGCTCGGCGGTTTCGGTACGGGCAGTGAGATCCGCCCGCCGTTCCACTGCGACTACGGCTACCAGACCACGATCGGCGCCCGCACGTTCGCCAACTACGGGCTGGTGTGCCTCGACGTCGCGACCGTGACCATCGGCGACGACGTGCAGATCGGCCCGAACGTGCAGCTGCTCACCCCGACCCACCCGATCGCGGCCGGCCCGCGCCGGGACAAATGGGAGGCGGCGCTGCCCATCACCATCGGTGACAACGTCTGGCTGGGCGGCGGTGTGATCGTGCTGCCCGGCGTCACCATCGGCGACAACACGGTGGTCGGCGCCGGCGCGGTGGTCACCCGCGACCTACCGCCGAACGTCGTAGCGGTGGGCAACCCGGCCCGTGTCATCCGCCAGGTCGAGCCATGACCCCACCCGGCGCGACGCCACCCGGCGCACCCGGTGCGGTCATGGCGGGTGCGGTGCCGCGGCCTGGGCGGCGGTATGACCCCGATCGTAAGAACCGGATCATCGACGTCACCGTGGATGTCATCGCGGACCACGGGGTTGCCGGCACCACCCATCGGCGGATCGCGGCCGCCGCGGACGTACCGCTGGGGTCTTTGACCTATCACTTCGACGGCCTGGAGGATCTGCTGGCGCAGGCGTTTCGCCGGCATGCGGAACGCATGTCGCGGTCCTATGAGGCGGCGTTCGACGGCGTCTCGACCCGCGATCAGCTGATCGATGCGGTCACCGACCTGATCCATGGCGACGCGGACGCGGATCCCCGCGACTGGGCGGTGGCCTACGAGCTCTACCTGGCGGCGCTGCGTGACCCGGGGTTGCGCAGCGTCACCGAGTCGTGGATGCGCACCAGTCGCGGCGTGCTTGAACGTTTTGTCGACCCGACCACCGCCCGGGGCATCGACGCCCTCATCGAGGGCCTGGTCATGCACCAGACCCTGGCCACCACCCCCGGCGCGACCCGCGCCGAGACCCGTGAGATCGTCGCCCGGCAGCTGGGAGCCACCGCATGACCACCACCCTGACCGCACCCTCCGTCGACGTCGGGGCCGCCCGGCGGGCGGTCTACCTGGCGTTCATCGGCTGCGGGTTCGCGATGGCCTCCTGGGCCACCCGGATCCCGCAGGTCCGCGACGGGCTCGGGCTGACGCCGTCCCGGCTCGGGCTGGTGCTGCTGGCCATCGCCGCCGGCTCGATCGTATCGCTGGTGCTGGCCGGGCACATCGTGGCCCGGTTCGGCTCGCGCGGCACGGTCACCGTGATGGCGGGGCTGCTGCTCGTCGCGCTGAGCGCGGTCGGGATCGGCTATCCGTACGGGATCGCGCCGGTGGTGGTCGGGCTGTTCCTGTTCGGCTTCGCCAACGGCGCCTGGGACGTGGCGATGAACGTGCAGGGCGCGGTGGTGGAGGGGCGCCTCGGCAAGTCGATCATGCCGCGCTTCCACGCCGGTTACAGCGTCGGCACGGTGGCCGGTGCGCTCGTGGGGGCGGGCGCGGTGGCGCTGCACGTCTCGGTCACCGTCCACCTGATCTGCTCGGCGGTGCTGATCGGCGTCCTGGTGATGCTGGCGGTGCGCGACTTCGGGCCGGACGACGTGCACCCGCCCACCGCCGACGAGGGCAGCGGCCTGCGGCGCACGCTCGCCACCTGGCGCGAGCCCCGGACGCTGCTGATCGGGCTGTTCGTGCTGGCCTTCGCCTTCGCCGAGGGCGCCGGCATCGACTGGATCAGCGTCGCGGTGATCGACGGGTACGGCGCCGCGGCCACGATCGGCTCGCTGGCGTTCGCCACGTTCCTGACCGCGATGACGCTGGGCCGGTGGTTCGGCCCGGCGCTGCTCGACCGGTACGGCCGGGTAGTCGTGGTCCGGGTCCTGGCGGTGCTCAGCCTCGCCGGGCTGATGCTCTTCGTCTTCGGCCCCAACACCGCGACCGCCTTCGCGGGCGCGCTGCTGTGGGGCATCGGGGCCTCGCTCGGCTTCCCGGTGGGGATGAGCGCGGCGGCCGACGACCCGGCGCGGGCGCCGGCACGGGTGAGCGTGGTCGCGTCGATCGGCTACTGCGCGTTCCTGGGCGGGCCGCCGCTGATCGGCTTCCTGGGTGATCACGTGACGGTGCTGAAGGCGCTGTGCGCGGTGGCGGTGCTGCTGGCGGTGGCGACCGCAGCGGCTGGTGCGCTGCGGCCGCCGGCCCGGCCGTGAGCCCGCGGCGCTACTCGCGGATGCCGATGCCCTCGACCGGTCGGGTACGCAGCACCCGGCCGATCGGCAGCATCGTGGCGATCAGCGCCAACACGATCGTCCCGCCCACGACGACGACCGCGCCCAGCGCCGGCACGTACGGGATCCGCTCGCCGGAGAGGGCGTGGACGACCGACGAGAGCGTCACCGCCGCGACGGTCGTGCCGATCGCGAGGGCCACGCCCAGCAGGCCCGCCTGTTCCGCGTGGACCATGCGCCGCACCTGGCCCCGGGTCACGCCGACCAGGCGCAGCAGGGACAGCTCCCGCGAACGCGCCAGCGCCGCCATCACCAGGGTGTTCGCGGCGGCCAGCACCGCGTAACCCACCAGCACGGCGATCAGCAGCTTGTTGAGCCAGGCGCTGATCGCCAGGTCCTCGGCCAGCTCGCCGGTGAGCCGGTCCGCGCCGGCCACGGCGCTCGCCGGATAGGCCCGGGCCAGCCCGGCCAGGGCCGCGTCGACCTCGGCACCCGGCGCGGTGCGGATCAGCACGTGGTCGTCGAGGCCGGTCGCGGTGTGGCCGGCAAGCGTCTCGATGGGCAGGGTGACGTCGCCGAAGCCCCAGCCCCGGTCGTAGATGGCGACGACCCGCAGGGTCACCGGGGTGCCGTCGCCGAGCCACAGGCGCGCGTCGTCGCCGAGCTTCCAGCCGGCGGCGCCCGCCCGCGTGGTCGACACCGCCACGGTGCCGGCTCGCAGATCCGCCAGGCTTCCGGACCGTACCCCCAGGTCCATGGTCTGGTCGGCGCCCAGCGGGTCGATGCCCTGCGCGACCACCGCCTGGGCCTCGAGGTCGGTGGGCACGATCACTGAGGTCCGGCGTACCCCCGTCGCCGCGACCACCCCCGGCAGCCGGCGCGCCGCCCTCGTGGCCGCGGCCGGCAGGCCCGCGGCGCCGACCAGCGCGTGCTGGGCGAGGGTGCCGTCTTGGCTCTGGGTCACTGTCTGGCGCTGCAGGTTGTCCTGGAGGAACCACACGGTGCCGCCGAAACCGACCGAGAGCACCAGCGCGGTCAGCACCGCGACCATGCCGCGCGCGTTCGCCCGCAGGTTCGCCGCGGCGAGGTAGCCGCTGTTGCCCCACACGGCCCGCAGCACCGGCGCGAGCAGCCGGGCGGCGGCCTGGTTGATCCAGGGCGCCAGCAGCGCCACGGCCAGGACAAACGTGTAGAGCATGCCGGTCGCGGCACCCAGCGCGGTCGCACCGTCGGTGGCGCCGGTGAGCCCGGTCAGCGACACGGCACCGCCGAGAGCGACCAGCCCGCAGACGATCCGGACCCGGCCGCCGAGCGCGCGTTCCACGGCCGCCTCGCCGAGCGCCTCGGTGGGACGGATCCTGGTCGTGCGCAGGGCGGCGATCCAGGCCGAGGTCAGCGCGACCAGGGCCACTGCCACGGTGACGGCCGGCGCGGACAGGACGCCGCCGCGCAGCACGAAGGTGTCCGGGACGAAGCCGCGGGTCACCAGCTCGGTGCGGGTCCAGGCGGTCGCGGCCAGGCCGGCCGGCACGCCCACCACCGCGGCGAGCAGGCTGAGCAGGCCCACCTCACCGAGGATGAGCAGCCGTACCTGGCCGGGGGTGGCCGCGACGGCCCGCAGCAGGGCGAGGTCGCGGCGGCGGTGCCGGACCGACAGCCCGACCGTGCCGGCCACCACGAAGATGATGATCATCGCCGCGTACCCGCCGAACGCGCTGCCGGCCTGCACGCTGAGGGCCCGCGCGGCCGCCGCCTCGGGCTGCTCGGCCAACCCTCGCTCACCGTCCACATAGGTCTTCGCGGACGCGGCCGCGGCCACCCGGCGCACCGCGGCGAGCACCTCCGCCCGGTCGGCGCCCGGCTTGGCGAGCACGCCGATCGTGTCGAAGCCGCCCGGGCGCGGGTCGAGCCGCGCCGCCTGCGCATCGGTGAAATACACCGGCGCGCGCGGACCGGCCGCGGCGACAACTCCGCTGATCCGGTACGTGCGCGCGGTCCCGGCGACGAGCAGAGCCAGCGCGTCGCCGGGCTTTCCGCCTGCGGCGAGCCGTTCGTCGACGGCGATCTCCCCGTCCGCCCGCGGCTGGGTGCCCACGACCATCCGGTACGGGGCCAGCGCGGCGCTGCCCCAGCCGTGGCCCGTGGCGGGTGTGCCCGGCGACGCCACCGGCGTGACCGCGATCGAGTGGTCGCCCACCGCGCTCGCGACGCCCGGCACCGCCGCGAGGGCCGGCACCAGCGACTCCGGCACGCGACCACCCTCCGGCAGCGACACCGTGGTGGACTCGGTCTCACCGAACATTTCCGGTCCCGCGACGGTCAGGTCGGCGGGCGCCACGACGGCGATCGTCCCGGCGTACCGGTGGGGCACACCCTGATAGCGCAAGCCGGACTCCACCAGGAGTGCGCAGGTCATCAGGATCATGACCCCGGCGGCGAGGGCGACGAAGGTCGCCACGAAGCTGCCCTTGCGGAAACGCAGCATCTGCGCGGCCAGTCCCAGCACGGGTCAGCCCTCCCGGCTCGCGACGGGCATCCGACGGCCGAGCCGGGCCAGCTGCTCGGCGATCCGCTCGGCGCCGGGCTGCGCCAGGTCCTGCACGATCCGGCCGTCGGCGAGCACCATGACCCGGTCGGCGTAGGACGCGGCGACCGGGTCGTGGGTCACCATGATGACGGTCTGCCCGGTGTCGTCCACCGCCGAACGCAGCAGCGCCAGCACCCCGGCCGCGGTCTGCGTGTCGAGCGCGCCGGTCGGCTCGTCGCAGAAGATCACCTCGGGCCGGGTGACCAGCGCCCGGGCGATCGCCACCCGCTGCTGCTGCCCGCCGGAGAGCTCCGCCGGCCGGTGCCGCAGCCGGTCACCCAGCCCCACCCGGTCGACGACCTCGGTCAGCCAGGCCCGGTCCGGACGGCTGCCGGACAGCCGCGAGGGAAGCAGGATGTTCTGCTCCACGGTCAGCGCGCCGACCAGGTTGAACGCCTGGAAGACGAAGCCGACCCGGGTGCGGCGCAGCTTGGTCAGCGCCTTCTCGGACATCCCGGAGAGGTCAGTGGCGCCGATCCGCACCCGGCCCGCCGACGGCCGGTCCAGGCCCGCGGCGCAGTGCAGCAGGGTGCTCTTGCCGGAGCCGGACGGCCCCATGACGGCGGTGGCGGTCCCCCGCGGGAACCAGGCATCAACGTCGGCCAGCGCGACGACGGGTTGCTCCCCGCCGTACGTCTTGCTGACCCGTTCGACACTGACGGCGATGTCTGGCATGGCTGCGGCCCCTCCGGAACGGTCTCGTGCGGTCTCCTCCGACGCTAGGGAAATCGCGGGCCGGCCTCGATGCAGCCTGCTGCCGGGTCGGGGTAGCGCAGGCACTACCGGCGGGCGTGCGGGCGATCCGGCGGGCCGAGGAATCCGGTCAGTCGAACGCTGACTCCAGGTAGCCGGTCAGGTAGGTCAGCGCCGCGGCGGCGTCCGCGCCGTCACCATGCGGCCGGCGCAGGTCCTCGACGAACGCGGCGATGTCGGCGAGCGCCCACCACTGTCCATAAAGGGCGATGCCGGCCGCGGTGACCGCGTGGCCACCGGCCTCGGTGTAGCAGGCGAGCACCTCGTCGTCGTCCCCGCCCGCTTCCCCGCCGATCAGGTCGGTGAACGCCGAGGTGAGCATCCACAGGTCACGTTCGGGCGGTGCCAGCTGCACGCTGCCCCAGTCGATGAGCCGGATGCCGGCCGGCGTCCACAGGACGTTGCCGGGATGCGGTTCACCGTGCGTGACCACCCTGCGGTCGCCCACCTCGCCGACCAGCCGGTCGAAGGTCACCAGCCGGCGCCGGACGCGGTCGGCGTGCGTGGCCAGCAACCGGCGGGCGGGCTCGGCGTGCGGGCCGGCGGTCCACGGCCGGTCGAGATCAGCCAGGGCCTCGTGCAGCCGTTCCCGGCCGGGTAGGCGCAGGTCGGCGCGTGGGGCCAGGTGCGCGACAGCCGGGGTGGCGAGGTGCAGCCGGGCCAGCAGGCGGGCCATCTCGGGACGATCCGCGCGCCGATGCGGACCGAAGTGCCCGGCGGACCCGTCGATCATCGGGAACACCGTCACGGCGTACCGGGAAGAGAGCCTGCGCAGCACGGCGCCGTCACGGGCCGGAACGGGGGCGAGGACGAAGTCGAGCCCGCAATCGCGACGCAGCGCGAGCGCGGTCTCGAAGGACCGCCTGAACGCCTCGAAACCGGCCTCGCGCCCGACCTCGTCAACCTTGACGAACCACACCGCGCCGTCGCGGCCGGTGACCGACCAGTGGTAGCTGCCGGCCCCGACCGGCAGATACGCGACGTCGACGACCTCGAGCCCCCAGCCGGCGCGGCACGCGGCGATCAGCTCGGGCTCGGCCAGGTCGGTGGGCCTGTCCTGCATGAGACAGCATTGTGCCGTGGACGTGGTTCGTGCGGGCGCTGGCTGTGGAAACGGCGGCGTGGCGGACAACCCGCGGAGCCTGCGCACGACGCCGAACCAGCGGCTAGGTCAGGAAGCGGTCGATCTCCATGATGGCGCGGCGGTGCGCGACGGTGCCGACGTGACCCTTACCTGGGTACAGGCACAGCCGCGCGCTGGGCGGCAGCTCGGCGGTCACGGCGAACAGTTCCGGGCTGTAGAACCTGTCCCGGGCGCCGCCGACGACCAGGGTCGGTGCGAGCACCCGGGGCAGGTCGGGGGCGGCGTCGAAGATATCCTCGGCGGCGATGGTGATGAGCAGGTCGGCGGGATCCGCAGGGTTCATCCGGCCGCCGGCCAGCCACATCAGCATCGTGAACAGCGCGCCGCCGATGGTGGTGGCGGCCAGCGCCGGCCCGGTGGCGGCCCACGCCGCGCGGGGCCGGCCCGCCCGGATCAAATCGGCGAGCCGCCGCTGAACCTGCCGGCCGTACGGCGAGAGCCGGCAGGCGCTGCAGAGCAGGACCAGCCGGTTGAGCAGGTGCGGGTGGTCGACGGCGAACGCCTGCGCGATCGACCCGCCGGTGGACACCCCGATGAGGTGCACCGGCTCGTCGAACTCCCGCCTGATCGCTTCGGCGTAGTGTCCGGCCAGGTCGGACAGGGTTGATCCGGGTGCCAGACCGGGCTTGGGGTTGACGACGTACACGGTGAAGTGCCGGCTCAGCCGCCGGAACACGCGCAGGTTCCGGCGGCGGCTCCGCCCGGACGAGTCGGCGTTGTCGCCCTCGATACCGGGGAACACGACCACCGCCGGGCCGGTGCCGGCCGCCCGGTAGGGCAGACCGCCGAACAGCAGCCCTTCCCGGATGTCCCTCATCAGCCCGCCCCGGTGGGTGCGCCGACGGGCCTTCCCCGGCGCGGGTGATGCCGACGTGGTGTCCCGGCCGCCTCAGCCACCTTGGGGGTCCGTTGCGCCAGCGCGGCCGCGGCGAGATTGCCGAGAACGGCGACGGCGGCCAGGACCATCAAGGCGCCGGTCGCCGGCAGCTCCAGGTACGGGTTGCCGTAGGCGCCGAACACCGACAGCCGGTTGACCCAGTCGGGCCAGGCGAACAGCGGGACGAGGTACACCAGCAGGTATGACGCGGCTACAAAGACGGCAAGCGCACTGACCGCGGCGGTGCTGCGCAGCCATGCCACCACCACGCCGGCGACGGCGGCCAGGGCGGCGGCCAGCAGCAGCGTGTCCGCGGCCAGCCGCACCAACCCAGGCCCGTCAACCGGCGCGCCTACCGCGGCGGCCGTGGCGACCAGCCCGCCGACGCCCGCGACGGTCACCACGGCGGCGCCGGCCAGGGTGGCAAGCAGCCGCTGCCCGACCAGGCGTGGCCAGGACACCGGCGCGGCCAGCAGCATTTCGACGCGCCCCTGGTGCAGGTCGGCGACCCAGCCGGCGGCCTGAGTGACGACATACGCGGTGACGATCGGCATGATGAGCTGCCCGGTCAACGCGAAGTAGCGGTCGGCGACGCTGTAGCCGGCGCCGGCACCGAGGACGCGGTCGGTGTAGGAGAACTTGTCCCACATGTCCGCGACGGTGGGCTCCAGCCAACCCATCAGCGCCAGATAGGAGGCCGCGGCGACGGCCCAGGCGAGCAGGGACCAGCGCTGGCGCAGCAAGGTCGCCGACCACACCGTGCGCAGCGCCGGCCGCTGCACCGAGCTCACCGGCCGGGTCCGGCGGGCGCGGCGGGTGAACAGGCCGGCGGCGTAGTCGCGGCGCCGGTACACCCCGGCCGCGGCGGCCAGCAGCAGCAGGCCGGCGGCGAGCAGGACGACGCTCGACGGAACGTGGAACCCGTAGCCCGGGACAAGTGCACGGGAGAAGTTCGCGTAGTAGAACGGTGAGGCGTACCGCACCACGCCCAGCAGGCCGAGGTCCTGCCAGACGTTCGTCAACAGGTACAGCGCGGTCAGCACCAGCGCGGCCAGCCCGGTGCCGGCCCTGGGGTCGGAGGTCAGCTGAGCCAGCAGCATGCCCAGCCCGTACCCCGGAAAGGCGCAGAGGCCGACCGCGGCGGCGGTGATGAACGCCCCGCCGACGTCGGGCTCGCCCCCGGCGGCCATCGCTGCCGCAAGCCCCGCACCCAGCCCGAGACAGATCACGGCGAGAGTGGCGGCGAAGCCGACCGTCCGGTCGGCCAGTATCCCGGTGCGGCTCCGGCCGGCCGCGAGGAGTTCCGCCTGCACGCCGGTGGTCTCCGCCGCCCGGATCGCATGCGCACCCTGCACGGCGGCATAAACGGCCAGGCCCAGGCCGAACAGCGTGACATTGTGGTAGGTCAGATAGCCGCCGAGGGTGTCGAGGCGCTCGGCCGGCCAGCGCAGCAGCCGCATCGCCTCCACCCCGGGACGCATGTCGGCGGCCATCTCCGCGGCGCCGCCGGCGAACCGTTTGACCTCGGCGGCAAAGCCCAGCCCGATCGCGACCATCGCGACCGCGCCGCCGCCGATCCAGGCGAGGCCACCCCAGCGGTGCGCGCGCAACGTGTCAACGACCAGCGGCCGGCTGGGCAGGACGGTCGAACTCACCGAGGAACACCTCCTCCAGCGACAGCTCGTGGCTGTCCAGCTCCACCACCCCGGCTTCGTCGAGGACCCGCAGCAGCGGGGCAACGGTGCCACGGACCGCACAGCTCAGGTGGTGGTCATCGACAGCCGGATCGGAGACACCGGGAATACCGCTGAGGTCGCCGGCGGTGAGGCGGCCCGTGTAGACCGCTTCCACCCGGTGGATACGCAGCGTGCGCAGGTCATTGAGCGACCCGACCCGCTCCAGCCGGCCGGCGCGGATCAGCCCGATCCGGTCGCAGATCAGTTCCACCTCGGACAGCACATGGGAGGACAGGAACACGGTCGCACCGCGGGCTACCGATTCCGCGATCACGGCACGGAACTCGCGCTGGATCAGCGGGTCCAGCCCGAGCGTGGGTTCGTCGAGGATGATCAGAGCGGGGTCGTGCATGAACGCCTGGATCAGCCCGACCTTTTGCTTGTTGCCGTGCGAGAGGGTCTCGTACCGGCGGCCGAGATCCAGATCGAACCGCTCGGCGAGGGCGGCGATCCGGGCCGGGTCGACCCCGTCGCGCACCCCGGCCAGCAGGCCGATCAGATAGCCGGCGGTCACACCCGGGAACTGCACCAGCTCACCCGGCAGGTATCCGATCCGGCGTTTGACCGCGAGGCTGTCCCGACGCGAGTCCAGGCCGAGCAGTGTCGCGCTGCCCCGGTCCGGGCGGATCAGGTCCATCAACAGCCGGATGGTGGTCGTCTTGCCGGCACCGTTCGGGCCGATGAAGCCGAACGTCTCCCCGGCCGCCACGCACAGGTCCAGATCGAACAAGCCGTGACCGCTGCCGTAGTCCTTGGTCAAACCGGTGCAGGTGATCGCGGCCGGGGCCGAGTCCGCCGGCTCCGGACGCGCGATCGATACGTGTCGCGCCATACCCTCCAGCGTCGCCTCGGCGTCCCGGGAGGCGCCAGGGCCGAAAGGCCGTTCCCCGCCCGGGAGCCTGTTGTTCGTTCCTGGCCCGGGCGGAGGGCGGCACCGGCCGGATCTCAGATGTGCCTGGGCACGTTGCCCGTGGCTGTGAACACCAATCGTGCCACCTTGTGCCCGACATCAGCGGTCGGCGCGAACATGCAGGGACAGCCTCCGTCGATGACCGCGATGCCGTGCCGGCGGCCGAACCCGGTGGCCTGCTCGGACACGCTGCCGGGCCCGGGACCGCGGTGCATCCACACGTGCCTGATGCCGAGGTCGGCGCACTCACGCATGGTGGTCTCGGCGGTCTCCGGCCGGGTGCCGATCACCACCGCCTCGACCCCACCCGGGACCGACTTCAGGTCGTGGTAGCACGGGTCGCCCTCCACGCTGTCGGCGTTCGGGTTGATCGCGAAGACCTGGTACCCGCGATCCCGCAGCCGCTTGTACACGACGTTGCTGCCGTGCCCCTGCGGGTTTCGGGACACCCCGGTGACCGCGATCCGGGTGTTGGCGAGGAACTCGGACGCGGCCTCCTTGATGGTGGTCATCATTGTCTCCTCTTCGCTGGTCACCCCAACCTGCGCCGATGGCCGCGCCGGAGACCAGGGACGAACGTCCCCGCGCCGGGACCGTTGTTCCCGTACCGGGCGGACGAACGAGCACCGGCGAGCGGTCCGCCGGGGCGGGACGATCGTCCGGGGGCAGGGGCCGCGCGCCCCAGGTGGACGCTGGGCCCGCCTGACATCGGGTGAACCGCCGGCGGGCGCCCGGCCGGCGTGTCAGCGGAGGCCCGATATCCCGGTCGCGGCGCAACTGTCCTTCGCCGGCACCGCCGCCGTCGTGCTCGGCCTGTACGACTGCACTCGTCAGTGTGAGGTGTGGGCCGTGACCCCCCGCACCGTAGAGCCGGCGTGGTGACCTGCGGTCTCCGCGCGGAGCACGGCCAGCGCGGCGAGGGTTACCAGAGGATTGCAGCGCCGCAGCCCCGAGGGTCCCCAGTCGGCATAGCTGCCACGACTCACCACGTGATCGGCGGTGACCGTGTTCGGCGCCTCCAGCGGGAAGCCTCCGTCCGGCAGCAACTTGGATTCCAGCAGCCCCAACGCATCGGTGCAGCGCGGGTCACCGAGGCGCCCGAGGTCGGCCATCACCTGCAGCGCGAACAGCACGTCGAAGAACTGGACCGGGTAGTGGATCCGGTCCGGACCCGGCTTGCCGGCCCAGTCGGGCACGATCAGGCTGCCATCGGACCGATGCCACAGCAGGCGCCGCTGCAGCATCAGGTCGGCCACCCGCAGCGCCGCCTCGAGAGCAGGCGCGTAGTCGTGGGCGCGCCCGTATGCCCACAGCCCGCGTGCCGGGATCAGCGACTCCTGGAAGGAAGGAAAGACGGCCTCGGGGCGCCTGTCGCAGTTCCAGCCGCCGTCGGGCCACTGCCAGCCGATCAGCCGGTCCACCGCATCGCGGGTGCGGTCCTCCTCCAGCCCGAGACGCACGGCGTACCAGATCGCGTTGCCGTCCATGGACGCGCAGTGCCGAACCCGGTCCTCCTGACCAGGAAAGACGACCGTCATGGGCGGCTGGAGGAAACGTTTCGAGAACAGCCAGTCGTGCACCTGGCGCACCAGCGGTCGCAGCCGCTCGTCGCCGGCCGGGTAGTCGATCATGGCTAGGCAGGTCAGCGTCCAGTGCGGGCCTTGCCACTTTCGGTATGTATGGTGCTGCGTCTTGGCGTCCTGCTCGAACACCTGCAGCAAGGCCCGGGCGATCGGGGAGCCGGGGATGCGCTCCCGCATCGATCGGGCCTTCGCCGAAAGGGGATCCAGGCCAGCCAGAAGGCTCGACTTGTAGGCCAGGACAGGGTCCTTCGAGGCTGCCAACTGCTCGACCAACAAGTCGGACGCACTGCGCCGTAGTGCTTGGACATCAGGCGCGCCCATGTCTCGGATCGTAGCGCCGAGCCAAGCCGACGGACAAACACCTCCACCCGAAGACTCTCCAGCAGATCTGGCGCGCGACCGCGGTGGAGTGGTGCAGCGCGGCGGCGGCGTGCGGGACCGTCCTGGTCGGGTGGATCAGCCCGCGTGAGCCGATCGGCGTGAACCGAGCGGTAGCGCCACCGACCCCGGTCCCGATGATCACCAGACGACGCGGATCTATGTGGACGTGGCGCAGAGGACGGTATCGGGTTGTCTCAGCATTGATGGAGGGCAACCAAATGGCGCTACCCCGGGGCTCTGAGGCCGCTTTTGCCGGGCCATGAAGAAGGCCCGTGACCTTGGCCTATCGCCTGGTCACGGGCCTTCGCCGCGCTTGGAGCCGCCTGACGGAATCGAACCGTCGACCTACGCATTACGAGTGCGTCGCTCTAGCCGACTGAGCTAAGGCGGCAACGATCGTTGAGTCTACTGCATCGGCCGGCGTGCTCCTGGCCGGGTCCGATCGTGGCGCGCCGGAAGCGGACGCCGGGTGTCATACCCCCGGGCTAGTCTGCCTCTCGTGAGCGATCAACAGCCGCCCCGGCGGCAGCGGCGGCGGTCTGCCGAGGCCGAGCCCTCCGCCGCTCGGCGTCCGGTGAGCATGGATCCGCAGCAGCTCGGTTTCACGCCCCAGCGGCCGGTCGGGTGGCTGGCGCCGTTGCTGCTGCTCAACACCGGTCTGCGCAGCCTGCTGGCGGTTCTCTTCGGTGCCTATCTCGACAAGCGTGAGCTGCAGAACGCGCTCTCCGGCGACTTCTTCCGGCAGCCGGGCACCGACGGGGAGCTGTGGCTCGACTACGTCGCCGACCTGGGTGACGGCTTCCACGCGACCTACTCGGTGGCATACCTGTTGGCCCAGCCGCAGCTCGAGGTCGACGGCCGGGTGCTGCCGCGCGGGCAGGTGCTGCTCATGGGCGGCGACCAGGTCTATCCGGTCGCCAACGGCGACGGCTACGAAAGCCGGATGAAAGGGCCGTACCGCGCGGCCTTGCCGGAGGCGCCGACCGACGGGCCGCGACCCACGCTCTTCGCCCTGCCGGGCAACCATGACTGGTACGACGGACTGACCGCCTTCCTCCGCCTTTTCGCCCGCCGCAAGGACGGGCACATCGGCGGATGGCGCACCCAGCAGCACCGTTCCTACTTCGCCGTGGAGCTGCCCGCCCAGTGGTGGCTGTTCGCGATCGACGAGCAGTTCGGCGCCTACATCGACGACCCGCAGCTGCTCTACTTCGAAAAGGCCGCCCAGCGCCTCGGCCCCGACGATCGGGTCATCCTGATGACACCGTCGCCGACCTGGGTCAAGGCCGCCAAGAAGCCCGAGGCATACGACGCGGTCGACTACTTCATCCGCACCATCCTCGCGCCGACCGGGGCCCACGTCCGGCTGCTCGTCTCCGGCGACCTGCACCACTACGCGCGCTACACCGGCGAGGACCGCGAGCTGATCACGTGCGGTGGCGGCGGCGCCTATCTCCTGGGCACCCACCAGCTGCCGGAGACGCTCACCGTGCCGCCCAAGGAGACACTGACCCGCAACGCCAGCCGCAGCCGGAAGTATGCGCTGGTGTCGCGTTTTCCCAGCGCCGCGCAGTCCCGGCGGATGAGCTGGGGTGTCTTCGGCAAGGTGCCGGTGCGCAACCCCGGCTTCGCGACGATGCTCGGCATCGTCCACACGCTGACCATGCTGGCGATGGCCGGCGCGGGCAGCCAGGGCGGCATCATCCAGCGGCTGTTCAGCATCCCGCTGGTGTTGATGCTGGTGCTGATGCTGGCCGGGGCCGTGCTGTTCGCGCAGCCGCCCAGCCCGAGCTCCGACAAACACGCCCGGCACTGGATCCTCGGCCTGGCCCACGGCTTCGCCCAGATCGGGCTGGCCGCCGGCGGCGCCTGGGCGTGGCTCCATCTGCCGTTCCACGACTGGGCCTGGCCCGGCCCGCTGGCGGTGGCCGCGGTGCTCTACGGGCCGGTGATCGCCTACCTGGCCACCCAGCTGGTGTCGCTCTATCTGCTGATCGCGAGCTTTTTCGACGTCAACGTCAACGAGCTGTTCGCCGGCCAGGGCATCGAAGACGCTAAAAGCTTCCTGCGCCTGCATATCGCCGCGGACGGCACGCTGACCGTGTACCCGATCGGCATCACCAGGATCTGCCGCCAGTGGGTGGCCGACCCGCACGGCGCGCCGGACAGTTCCTGGCTGCGCCCCGAGGAGCCGCTCCCGGCCCACCTGATCGAGCCGCCGGTCGTCGTGGACGGCCCGGCAGATCCGGCAACACCCGCTCCCGACTCACCCGCACGTCCAGCCCCTGCCGGGCAGACGCTCGGGCCTCCCGGCTCGGCGAAGCGCGCGGCCGATCAGTTGTAGCGCTCCTCGTGGTCCTGCCGGGGGCCGCATACCGACGCCCGGCTGCACGAGCAGCGGGAACCATCGGCGTCCATCCGCACCACCACCGCGTCCTTCGGGACGCTGTGGGCCACGACCCGGCCGTCGCCCTCGGGGGTGGTCACGCGGGCACCCACCGACGGGGCCGAAGCCTGAAACTTCTGGTACAGCGGATGCTCATATTTGAGACAGCACATCAGGCGGCCGCAGGCGCCTGAGATGCGCAGGGGGTTCAGCGGAAGGTCCTGGTCCTTTGCCATCCGGATGGTCACCGGTTCGAAGTCCGTCAGGAAGGTCGCGCAGCACAGGTCCCGACCGCAGGAGCCGATGCCGCCCTGGACCCGCGCCGAGTCCCGGGCCGACAACTGCCGCAGCTCCACCCGGCAGTGCAGGGTGGCGCCCAGGTCGCGGACCAGGGAGCGGAAGTCCACCCGGTGCGGCGCGGTGAAGTAGATCGTCGTGCGGGCGCCACCCGCGCCGCCCTGCTCCAGGACGTGATCGACCGCCACGACCTTCATCGGCAGCTCGTGCGCCTTGATCAGCTTCTTGGCCGCGACCTTCGCCTCGGCCTTGCGCTTGCGCAGCAGCTCGTCGCGGCGCAGGTCGCGGTCGTCCGCGAGACCGGCGACCTTGGGGAAACCGTCGGTGTCCTCGCTGACCCACTGCGCTGCCCAGACGCACTCCGCCACCTCGGGCCCGTCGTCGGTCGGCACCAGCACCCGGTCGCCGACCTGGGGCGAGAACTCGCCCGGATCGAGGTAGTAGAGACGGCCGTACCGGTTGAAGCTGACCGCGCACAGCATGCCCATGGAGACACCCTACGGCGACGGACCGGCGGTGCGAAATAGCGCAGAACTACATAGATCCGCGCAACCCCGCGCATCGACTCTCGTTGGGCCATGCCGTAGACACCGCTCGTTGCGGTGATCCTTGGGGGAGGACTTTTTCATGATGCCCGCCGTGCCAGCACGGGTTGATCTTGCGACGCCCGCCGAGCCCGACCAGGCCGTTTCCAGCATCGCCCGGGCCCGGCTGAAGGCCGCCGCGCTCGGGGTGGTCGGGGCCCTGCTCGTGCCGCTGCCCGCGGCCGCCGCGCCGGCTCCCTGCGAACAGGCGCTGAGGTACGCCGCGCAGTCCGGCACCCAGCTCATGCGCATCGGCACCCTGGACCTCGGCCCGGCCGGCCGCACCGGCAAGCCGCTCAAGGACGTCGGCCTGGGCGACGCCAAGTCCGCCCTGGTGGCGCAATCGCCGATCAACGCCGCCGCGCTGGGCCGGGTGCTCGACGGCGCGCCCACGGATCGCAAGGCGCTCACCGAGGTCTTCCAGCAGGCCGCCCCGCCGAGCCACAAGACGCCCGAGCACCGCGTGGACAAGGCGATCGAGGCCGGCCCGTTCCGCGTCGGCAGGAGTGAACTGACCGTGCACGCCCGGTGGGACCCCCGGATGGCCTGCGGGAACGCCGCGGGCGAGGCCACCCGGTCCGAGGCCGAACTGCGCCGGGCCGGGGTGCTCGAGGACGGGGACGGGTCGCTGGTGCGCGTACCGGGAAAGATCTCCGGCCGGAGCACGACGGCGATGGAGCGGCGCGGCCCGGCCGCGCGGGCAGCCGCCGCGGCCTCGATGTCCGGTGGCACGATCGAGGTGCTGGGCGGCGCGGTGAAGATCAAGCTGGTGAAGCCGCCGTCGCTGCTGGCCACGATGTCGGGCACGGACGGGGGCGAGGTCCGGTACGAGCCGGCGGTTGTCGAGGTGTCGGGGGAAGGCTTCGAGACGGCTCGGATGGACACGGCGGGCGACAGCGTCGAGCTGCGGCTGGACGAGGTTGTCGCGGACGACGACGGGGATCGGCGGAGAGCCGGTCAGTCCGGCGCGGGCAAGCCGGGGGCTGCGGAGTCCGGCGCGGGCAAGTCGGAGGCTGCGGAGTCCGGCGCGGGCCGGGGAGGTGTGGGCGGCGGCTCGGTGGCAGTTGGTCCGGTGAATCCCGGTCAGCCAGGTGCGCGGCCGGCCTTCGCCGGTGAGCGAGACGCGGCCGCCAAGGGCACAAGCAACGACATTGCCCGCAAGCCCGAAGAGCCCACCAGCAACCCGGACAAGGACGGCACCGCCGGGTTGTTCGCCGGGCTTCCGCAGATCGGCGCGCTCGAGTCCGCCGGGCCGCTTCCGGTGCCGGTCATTCCCGGCGTTCCGCCGCTGGCCACCGATTCCGGCACCGAGGCCGCGCCGGCCGACGGGCCCGGCACGACCGTCAAGATCTCGCTGGGCGACGTGCGCCAGGCCGTCTCCGGCCACGCCATCGCCGCCAAGGCCACCGCGATGACCATCGTGATCGCCAAGGGTCCGGACCGCCAGGCGTACGCGGACAGCGCCACCAACCGCACCGGCCTCGTCCTGGACCTCGACATGGGACTGCTGGAGGCGGCCGCCGTGGCACCCGAACCCGCAGGCGGCGTTTCCGGCGCGACCGGCGGCGGCGGTGGCGGCCTGCCGATCACCGGCCCGCGGGTGGACGTGCTGGCGTTGACGGGCGTGGCCCTGCTGATCGCCGGCGCGGGTGCGCTCATCTTCGGTCTGCGCGGTCGCCCGCGTCCCTGAGGCGGGCCGGGCCGATACCGCCGCTAAACCGTTCCGACAAGGTCCTTCGTGGTGCAACCTGCTGACCGACGGAGTGATCCCACTACCCCCCGCAGGTGCTGTCCTGTGGCGACGAGCGGCCGGTTCCCGGTGTCAGCCGGCGACAAAGAGCGACAGCAGGCGTTGAGTGTGACGTGAGCCTGCGGGGGGTGCAGGAGACGCGGCGCCGTCCTCGGAACCGGCTATCCGAGGGCGGCGCCCGTCGCTGCGGTGCGGCCGCTGTCCGTCGCCGACCCGGCCCCCACGGTCGACAACCGACCAGAGGAAGGCAACCGGCCCGACGGAAAGCTGTCGGCAAGCTGCCCGAGGAGCAACCGCAGCGCCGGCGTCAGCCGATGGCTGCCAACGGTTCGGCCAGCCCGCGCGACGTATGCAGCAGGTCAGCACCCACCTCATAGCTGTCCCCGACCGCCTGCAGCACCTGCGCCGCGACCTCCGCCGCCGCCTCCTGCCCGCGGCCCGCCGCAACGTCCACCTCGGTCTCCGCCAACGTCACCGCCTCGCTCGACGTGAGCACCTCCGCCAGCGTCCCGGCCACCGCGTCCCGCGTGGATCGCATCCAGGTGACCAGCTCGTCCGCCAGGTCCGCGGTCGCTCGCAGCCGATCGTCCAGGCTTTCCGGACCGCCGCTCAGCTGTGCCGCCGCCCGTTGCCGCGCTGCGTCGTAGGCCTCCGCCGCCGACCCGCTCCACTCCCCCGGCGCCGGCAGTGACGCCGCGAGCACCGCATACGCCCCTGCGTCCGCCCGCAGCTCGGGCCCCGCTTCGGTCAACTCCTCCGGGCGCAGCGCCGCCACCGCCCGCGCGGCGTCTCCCGGCAGCAGGCGGACCCGGCGCAGTTCGGTCCACACGCGGTGGTCCGGTGGCGCGCCCGTCGCCGCCAGGATGTCGTCGACCCGGCGGAGCAGCGGCCCGGCCGTGTTCATGAGGCGGTCCAGCCGGTCCATCACATTCCCCGGCGGATGCGGCGGTCGACCTCGGTGTCCGTCTCGGTGTAGGCCTTGGCGGCCAGCCGTACGTCGGCAGCCAGCGTGCTCAGGTGCGCCGCCGCGGCAGTCGCCTCGTGGGAGCGGGCAGCCAGCACCGCGAGCCAGCGGTTGTGCAGCTCTCGGCCCAGCCGGCCCGGAATTCCCTCGTCCTGCGCGCCGAAGGCTCCCGGGGAGGACGCGTGGGCGGCCAGCGAGTGGTCCACTGTGGTCAGCGCGTCCGCGGTGGATTCCAGGCGTTCGGCCAGCTTGTCCATGTCAGCGGTCTCCCAGCGATCGGAACGCCCCGAACACCTCGTCGTGCAGCTTTTCCCGGGCCCAGCGGGCCGCGTCGGTCGCGGTGGTCACCACTGCCTGCACCTCCCGGGCCAGGTCGGCCGCCGTGCGGTGCTGGAGGCTGCCGCGGATGCGCACGTCGGTGATGTCGCCCGCCGCGGTGACCAGCACCTCGATCGAGTTGTCCGGCGAGTGCACCGACACCACGTGGCCCGCGACCGCCTTCTCGAACTCGGCCCGCAACGCGTCGAGGCGGCGGTAGCGTTCGATCGCCTCGTCGATCCATGCCTCGTCGATCTCGCGGGGCATCCACAGGCTCCTTACCGGGAGTACCACCATGGTTGCGTTACGACACCGGCACCGTACCTGTTCCGGCGAACCTCGCGCAGCCCTCGTCGCGCCCCCTGTGGATTACCCGCGCCAGAGGTTGAGCATCATCGCCTCGACGGCGATCCTCGGCTTCACGTTCTGCTCGATGGCGTCGCGGCAGGCCAGGACCGCTTCCAGGCGGCGCAGCGTGCTCTCCGGGGTCCACTTCCCGGCCGCCGCGGCCGACTGCTGGGCGGCGTCGGTGTGCACGACCGCGACCGGCGCCCGCAGGTTCGTGACCAGCACGTCGCGGTAGAAGCCGGCGAGATCCACCAGGGCGCGGTCCAGGGCGTCGCGCTGCGAGCGGGTCGAGCGGGACTTCTGCCGCTTCTCCAGCTCCTTGATCTGGCCGGCGGCGCCGCGCATCGCGCCTGCCGCGCCCCGGCCCGTACCGCCGGCGCCCAGCGCCTGTTCCAGCGCCGCGCGTTCCGTACTGTCGTTTTCCGCGAACGCGGTCGCCGACTCCGCCTCGGCGGCCTCGATCAGCGCGGAGGCCGCGTCGAAGCAGGCGCCGACGCTGGACAGCCGGCGCGGCACGGCGAGCACGGCCTCGCGGCGGCTGCGGGCCTCGGGGTCGTTGGCGAGCCGCTTGGCCCGCCCGACGTGGCCCTGAGCGGCCGCCGCGGCCCAGGCCGCGACGTCCGGCGCGACGCCGTCGCGGCGGACCAGGACCTCGGCCACGGCCTCGGCGGGCGGCTGCCGCAGCGCGACAACCCGGCAGCGCGAGCGGATGGTCACCGAGATGTCGTCCGGGTGCGTCGACGGGGTGCAGAGCAGAAACACGGTACGCGGGGGAGGCTCCTCGATGGCCTTGAGCAGCGCGTTCCCGGCTGCCTCGGTGAGCCGGTCGGCGTCGGAGATCACCACCGCCTGCCACCGCCCGCCGGACGGGGCGGTGCCGGCGCGCAGCACCAGCGCCCGCATCTCGTTGACGCCGATGGAGAGTCCCTCGGGCACCACGAACCGCACGTCGGCATGGGTGCCGCCGAGCACGGTGTGGCAGCCGTGACACTCGCCGCAGCCGGAGCCCGCACGCTCGCACTGCAGGGCGGCCGCCAGCGCGCGGGCGGCAACCGAGCGACCCGACCCGGGCGGACCGGTGAAGATCCAGGCGTGGGTCATCGCGCCGTTCCCGACGTCGGCGCCACCGGTCACGATCCGGGCGGCGGCCGCGGCGGCCCGGCGCAGCGTCTCGACGGCCTCGTCCTGCCCGACCAGGTCGGCGAACACACTCATGGCGTCGATTCTCGCTCGCCCGGGGGCGGCTGCCCAGCCGATGGCTTGTCGTCGGCGGCGGCACGCGCCCGGTTCCCGGTCAGCTCGTCGAGCACCTCGATCGGCGTCTCATCGTCACCGTCGGCGCCGGGCGCGGGGTCGGCGACCGGCTCTTCGCCGGGCTCGGGCTCCGGCGATGCTGTGGTCGCATCCGCCGAGGCCGGGACGATCATGGTCGTGTTCGAGTCATCGGCCGGCCGGACCACCATCGTCTCGCTCGGATCGTCGGCTGCTCGAACCGCCATGGTCGCGTTGGGATCATCTGCCGCCCGAACTGCCATGGTCGCGTTGGGATCATCTGCCGCCCGAACCACCACCGTCGCGCCGGCGTCATCCGCAGGCCGCACCACCATCGTGGCGTTCGGATCATCAGCCGCCCGGACCACCGTGGTCGCGTTCGGATCGTCACTGGCCGGCCGCACGACCATCGTCGCGTGCGGATCATCACCAGCCGGCCGGACCACCATCGTCGCGTTCGGGTCGTCCGGTCGGGGCAGGTGCATTGTCGTGTGCGAGGGGATCACCGTGGTGTCCGCCAGGTCCGGCGCGTTCAGGTCCGGTCCCGGTGGCACCGCCGTCGACGCCGGCTCCGGGTGGCTTTCCTCCCCCGAGCTGAGCATCGTGTTGATCCGGGTCGCGATCGCGTTGGCGATCTCATCGGCCGGCCGCGACGCGTCCAGCACCAGGTAGCGCTTCGGGTCGGCCGAGGCCAGGTCGAGGAAGGCGTACCGGACGCGGTCGTGGAACGCGCGGGATTCGCCCTCCAGCCGGTCCGCGCCCAGGCCGCGGCTGTCCACCCGGCCCAGGCCCACGGCCGGGTCGACGTCGAGCAGCACCACCAGGTCCGGCTTGAGGCCGCCGGTCGCCCAGGACGACAGCCAGGAGATCTCCTGGACCGGCAGGGTGCGGCCGGCGCCCTGGTACGCCAGCGACGAGTCCACGTACCGGTCGCTGATCACCATCGCGCCGCGGGCCAGGGCCGGGCGGACGACGGTGGCCACGTGGTGGGCCCGGTCGGCGGCGTAGAGCAGGGCCTCGGCGCGTGGTGACGGTGCGTCCGCGCCTTCGCCGGTGGACAGCACCAGGCTGCGGATCCGCGCGCCCATGTCCGTCGCGCCCGGCTCGCGGGTCACCACGACGTCGTGGCCGGCCGTGCTCACCGCCTCGGCCAGCCGGGTGACCTGGGTCGACTTGCCGGCGCCCTCGCCGCCCTCGAAGACCACGAAGATGCCGTGGCGGGTGAAGTCCTCGCCCGGTGACAGCGGCCGGCCGCGGATCGAGCTCCACAGGTCGGCCAGGACCGGTACGCCGTGCTTGTCGTCCATCTGGCGGAACGCGCTGATTCCGGTCCAGACGCCGATCACGCCGGCGACCAGCAGCAGGATGCGGGTGGAGGAGATGTCGACGGACACGCTGCCGGCCGAGATCGTGCGGGAGCTGCCCAGGCCGACCAGCACGCCGGCCAGCGAGATGGCCAGCAGCAGCACGAGCCGGGCGCCGATCTGCACCACCGCGAAGACCCGGCCGCGGACCTCGTCGTTGACCTGGCCGCCGAGCAGGGTGACTCCGGCCAGGAACGCCATGCCGGCGCCCGCGCCGACGAACAGCGCGCCGAACAGCGCCATCGACAGGTGGAACGCCACCGACAGGAAGCCGACCGCGCCGCTGGCGAGCACGATGCTCATGCCGAACCAGCGGCGCCGGGACAGCTCCTTGACGATCATCGGGCCCAGCCCGATGCCCGCCGCCAGCCCGATGAACAGGGTGGCGAAGAGCAGGTAGAACGCGGCGTCACCGGCGCCGAGCGAGGCGGTGAAGAAGCGGGCGGTGCCGATGACGATGCCGGCGCCGGCGAACGCGCCGAAGATGCCCAGCACCAGGCCGCGGACGAACGGGGTGCCGCCGATGTACTTCCAGCCCTCGGTGAACTGCCGGAACATCGAGGTCTCGGCGTTCTTCTCCTTGCGTTCCCGATGGCCCTCGCTGATCTCCTTGATGCCGAAGAACACCACTGCCGCGGTGGCGGCCCGGGAGAACGCGTTGATCCAGAGCGCGATCTGCACCGGCTCGGCCCAGTCGGGCAGCCCGCCGATCGGGCCGCGGACCACGCCGTCGAGCGCGGCCAGCGCCAGCGCCGCGAGGATCGGGGTGATGCCGTACGTGGTGATCAGCGTCAGCTGGTTGGAGACCTCGAGCCGGGCCTTGGGGATCAGGTTGGGTACCGCGGCCTCCTTGGCCGGGATCCACAGCAGGGTGACCGTCTCGCCGATGAAGGTGGCGATGACCGCCCACGTGACGATCAGCCCGCCGGAGTCGCTGAGCAGGGCGACGACCGGGATCGAGCCGTACACGAAGAAGCGCAGGATGTCGCAGATGACCATGGTGTAGCGCCGGTCGAACCGGTCCGCCATCACGCCGGCGATCGGGCCCAGCAGCAGGGCCGGCAGCAGCCGGATCGCGATCGTGCTGCTGAACGCGCTGCCCTGCGCCACGCTGCCGGTGACCTGCTGGGAGGCGAACAGCGCGGTGGCCAGCGTGCCGATCCAGTCGCCGAACGAGGCCACGCTGAGCACCAGCCAGAGCCGCCGGAACGGGCGGATCCGCAGCACGGAACGCAGCGCCGCGGCACCGGAGAGGTCTACCGGGCCGGCGTCCTTGCGGGCCGAGCTCGTTTCGGTGTTGATGGCCCTACCTCCCCGTGGTCACTGCTCGAAGCACTCTAACGGGCGTACCCAGCTCATCGTGGTTGCGCCCGTTCGGGTGGCGCATTCATGAAGGTGTTTCGCATACGGCCGCGAGCCGATAAGTTGCTGGCGTGATCGTCGAACGCACCGCCCTGCAGCAACGACTGGACCGCGCGACCAGCGGGTTGGAGACCCCGGTCGCCGTGGTGGATCTGGCCGCCTTCGACGCCAACGCCGGCGCGTTGTCGATCCGCTCGGCCGGCAAACCCATCCGGGTCGCCAGCAAGTCGGTCCGGGTCCGGGCCCTGCTCGAACGGGTGCTCGCCCGGCCCGGCTGGTCCGGCGTGATGGCGTACACCTTGCCGGAGGCGATCTGGCTGGTCCGCAGCGGTGTCACGGATGACGTGCTGGTCGCGTACCCCACGGTTGACCGGACCGCGATCGCCGAGCTCGCCGCGGATCCGCAGCTGGCCGCCGCGATCGCGATCATGGCCGACAGCCCCGCCCACCTGGACCTGATCGACGCCGTCGCGGCGCCCGGGCGGCGCCCGGACGTGCGCGTCTGCCTGGAGCTCGACGCTTCCTGGCGGCCCGCCGGGCCGCTGCACATCGGCGTGCGGCGCTCCCCCGTGCACTCCGCCGCCCAGGCCGGCGCGCTCGCCGCCCGGCTGGTCAAACGGCAGGGCTTCAAGCTGGTCGGGATGATGGCCTACGAGGCGCAGATCGCCGGGCTCGGCGACGCACCGCCCGGGCAGGCGCTGCGGGCCCGGGCGATCCGGATGATGCAGCGCCGGTCGCTGCCGGAGCTGCTGCGCCGCCGGATGGCCGCGGTCCGGGCGGTCCGCGAGCACGTCGACCTGGAGTTCGTGAACGGCGGCGGCACCGGCAGCATGGCCGCGACCGCCGCCGACCCTTCGGTCACCGAGATCGCCGCCGGTTCCGGGCTGTTCGGCCCCACCCTGTTCGACGGTTACCGCAGCTGGCGGCCCACCCCGGCGGCGTTCTTCGCGCTCACCGTGGTCCGCCGCCCGGCGCCGGGCATCGCGACCGTGCTCGGCGGCGGCTGGATCGCCTCCGGGCCGACCGGTCCGTCCCGCCAGCCCACCCCGTGGCTGCCGGAGGGGCTGAGCTTCCTGCGGGACGAGGGCGCCGGCGAGGTGCAGACGCCACTGACCGGGCCGGCGGCCGCGGGCCTGCGGCCGGGCGACCGGGTGTGGTTCCGCCACGCCAAGGCCGGCGAGCTGTGTGAGCACGTCAACGGGGTGCACCTCGTTGACGGCGACACCGCGGCGCCGACCCCGACGTACCGGGGAGAGGGGTATGCGTTCCTCGGTTAGCTCACGCGGCGCCGGCCCGGCATGCCCTTCCGGCCCTCACCGTCGCGGCCGTTTCTCGCTCACGGCAGCATCGGTTCGGCGCAGGCGGTCATGCCGGGACGTGGCGGTGCAGATATTCCCGGATCAGCGCCTTGGCCTCGGTCAGCACGGCCTCGTCACCGGTCACGTCCCGCCGGAACGCCAGCTTGATCAGCGCGTCCGCCGCCTCCACCGCGATGAGCAGGGCGAAGCGCAGCCGCGCCCGGTCCATCAGCTGGAACTGCTCCACCAGCAGCTCGGCCAGCCGGTCGGCGATGACCGCGTTGTTGTCGCGTTCGGCGTCGAGCAGGTGCAGGTCCACCACGTCGCCGAAGTGCAGCGTCCGGAAGCCCGGCACGCTGCGGTGCATGTGAATGTAGGCGTCTATCGCCGCGTCCACGCCGTCCCACCAGTGGGCGAACGTCTCGTTGGCGAAGCGTGCCGACAGAGACTGCAGGTACGCGTCCATGTTGCGCATGGCAAGGGCCTGAACGATGGCCCGTTTGTCGGGGAAGAACTGGTAGACCGAGCCGATGGCGACCTCGGCCCGCTCAGCGAGCAGGGTCGTGGTCAGGCCCTCGTACCCGACCTCGTCCACCAGCTCCGCGCAGGCGTCGAGCATGCGCTGGACCCGGGCAACGCTTCTGCCCTGCACCGGAACCCGCCGCAGCGGTCCGGTGGTGACGGTTGGTGTCGACACGCGTCGCCACTCCCTCTCAGCAGTGATAATCGGAACGTTACTCGGATCAACGAGCGAGACGCATCGACGGGACGCCGGGGACACGCGGCATTCCCGGTTTTGTGCGACTGTCCGCTCGTCGGGAGGACAAAGCCGGAATGACTATGTCTCTGCACTGGCGCAACTGGGGTGGCAACCAGCAGTCCATTGCCACCGAGGTGCTGACCCCTGGCACTGTCGACGAGGTGGCTGCCCTCGTCAAGGAGGCGTCCGCCACCGGACACAAAGTGAAGGCGGTGGGCAGCGGGCACTCGTTCACCGACATCGCGGTCGCCGACGACCGCCGGCTGCTGCTGCACCGGCTGGGCGAGCTGGTCGCGGTCGACGGCGAACTGGTCACCGTGCAGGCCGGCATGCCGCTGCACCGGCTCAACCGGGTCCTGGCCGAACACGGCCTGGCGATGCCCAATCTGGGCGACATCGACCAGCAGACGGTGGCGGGCGCGATCTCCACCGGTACGCACGGCAGCGGCCAGGCATACTCCACGCTGGCCTCCTGCGTCGAGGCGGTCACCCTGGTCACGGGTACGGGGGCGGTGCAGCGCATCGACGCGAGCTCACCGCTGTTCCCGGCGGCCCGGCTCGGCATCGGCGCCCTGGGTGTGCTGGTGGAGGTGACCCTGCGCTGCGTACCGGCGTTCGTGCTGCTGGCCGACGAACGGCCGTTGCCGCTGGCCGAGGTGCTCGCCGGCCTCGACGAGGGGATCGCCGAGAACGATCACCTGGAGTTCTACTGGTACCCGTACACCGACCGGGCCCAGCTCAAGCGGAACAACAAGGTGCCGGTGTCGGACCGGCCGCTGTCGGCGTTCCGCGGCTGGCTGGACGACGAGCTGCTGGCCAACACGGTCTACCAGGGCGCCTGCCGGCTGGGCCGGGCGATCCCGGCGACCGTGCCGGCGATCAGCGCGGTGGCCGCACGGGCGCTGACGGCGAGGACCTACACGGACCGCTCGGACCGGGTCTTCTGCACGCCCCGCCGGGTGCATTTCACCGAGATGGAGTACGAGATCCCCCGGGAATGTCTGGGCGAGGCGCTGTCGGCGCTGCCCCGGATCATCGACGGGTTGCCGTTCAAGGTGCAGTTCCCGGTCGAGGTCCGGTTCACCGGGCCGGACGACGTGTGGTTGTCGCACGGGTACGGGCGGGACTCGGCGTACATCGCGGTGCACCAGTTTGCCGGGAGCCCGTACGAGCCGTACTTCCGGGCGTTCGAGGCGGTGTGCGCGCCGTTGGGCGGGCGCCCGCACTGGGGCAAAATGCACTATCGCGACGCGGAATCACTGCGGGCGGCGTACCCGAAATTTGACGACTTCCGCGCGGTCCGCGACCAGCTCGACCCGGCCCGGGTCTTCACCAACGCCTACCTGGACCGTGTCCTGGGCTAGTTATCCACAGCCCCATCCACAGGCCCGCCGCCTCCGCCACCCTGGTCCCGTGGACTCGGTAATCTCCATGGCGCAGGCCCTCACGCAGTTGTCCCGGAAGGCCGTGCGCCACCGCGTCGCGTCCGGGCGCTGGCAGCAGCCGCACCGGTCGGTCCTGGTCACCCACAGCGGGCCGATCTCCACTGGAGAGCACCGGTGGATCGCGGTGCTGGCCGCCGGAGAGGGCGCGGCCCTCGCCGGCGTCAGCGCGGCCGAGGTCGGTGGACTGCGCGGCTACGAGGACAAGAACATCCATGTCCTCGTGCCGGACGGCCGCCGGCCCGTGAGACTCCCACCGGCCGTCGTCGTGCACCGCACGACACACCCGGACGTTGCCATCGGAAGGCCACCACGAACGAGAATGGCACGGTCGGTTGTCGACGCGGCCTCATGGGCGCGAACGGACGATCACGCACGGGCCGTCGTAGCGGCAGCGTTCCAGCAGCGGCTGGTAGCTCTCCGAGGCGTGGAGACCGTGCTGCGCCGGCTCACCCGGGTGCCCCGCCGCCAGCTGATCCTGAACACAGCACGCGACGCCACCGGTGGCGCGCACTCGCTCGCGGAGATCGATCTGGGCCGGCTGTGCCACGTCAACGACCTGCCCCAGCCGGCCCGCCAGGTCGTCCGACGTGACGCGACCGGCCGCCGCCGCTACCTTGATGCCTACTACGAGGACTGGCGTGTGCACATCGAGATCGACGGCAGCCAGCACCTTGATCCCCGGCACGCCTGGGCCGACATGCAGCGCCAGAACGACTTGTGGATCACCGGTGACCGGGTGTTGCGCTTCCCCGCGTGGGCGCTCCGCCACTCGCCCACTGCCGTCGCAGCCCAGCTTCGCGCCGCCCTCATCGCTGCCGGCTGGCGCCCGCCCCAGAAGATCTTGGTAATCGGTGGCCCCCAGAGGGGCCACCGATTACCAAGATCTACTCGGCGTTGACTGTGGCGCGCGTAGGGGCGGTTTTTTTGGCGGCGGGGGAGGCGTTGGTGGCGCGTTTGGCGGGGGTTGCTTTTTTGGCGGCGGCCACCTTTTTGGCGGGCGCCTTCTTGACTGGGGTCGCGTCCACCGCAGCGGCCTTCTTGGCTGGGGCCTTCTTGGCCGGCGCCTTCTTGGCGGCAGCCTTCTTCTTGGGTGCCGGCCCCTTCGCCCGCTTCTCGGCCAGCATCTCCGAAGCCTGCTGAACCGTCAGCTCCTCCGGCGTCTGCCCCCGCCGCAGCGATGCGTTGAACTCCCCATCGGTCACGTACGGGCCGAAGCGGCCTTCCTTGATCACCATCGGCTTCTCGGTCGCCGGGTCGTTGCCCATCTCGCGCAGCGGCGGCGCGGCGGCCCGGCGCTGGCGGGCCTTCGGCGCCGAGAGCAGCGCGAGCGCCTCCTCCAGCGTGACGGTGAACAGCTTGTCCTCGCTCTCCAGCGAGCGGAAGTCGTCACCGCGCTTCACGTACGGGCCGTAGCGACCGTTGGCCGCCAGAATCTCCACGCCCGCCTCGTCCTTGCCGACCGTGCGGGGCAGTTCCAGCAGCTTGAGCGCCTGCTCGAGGGTCAGCGTGTCCGGCGTCTGCGACTTGAACAGCGAGGACTTGCGCTCGCCGCTCTGCACGTACGGGCCGTAGCGGCCGGACTTGAGCGACACCGACTCGCCGGTGACCGGGTCGTCGCCGAGGCTGCGCTCGCCGCCGCCGCCCAGGTAGAGCTCGGTGACCTTCTCGACGGTCAGCTCGTCCGGCGCGACACCCTCGGGGATGGACACCCGGTCCTCGGGCGCCTCCTCGGTGACCTCCGGCAACGCCCGCTGCAGGTACGGACCGTAGCGGCCGACCCGGACCACCACGTTGCGGCCCTGGTCGTCGGTGAACAGCGGGATCGAGTTGACCGCGCGGGCGTCGATCTCGCTGAGGTTCTCGGTGACCATCTTCTTCAGGCCGCCGGCCTTGGCGATCGAGTCGTCCGCGCCGACATCGCTGCCGAAGTAGAAGGAGGTGAGGAAGTCCAGCGACGCGTGGTCGCCGCCGGCGATGTCGTCGAGCTGGGTCTCCATCGCGGCGGTGAAGTTGTAGTCGACCAGCCGCGGGTAGTGCCCCTCGAGCAGGCCGACGACCGCGAACGCGATGAACGACGGGATCAGCGCCTGGCCGCGCTTCTCCACGTACCCCCGGTCCTGGATCGTCCGCATGATCGACTCGTACGTGGACGGGCGGCCGATGCCCAGCTCTTCCAGGGCCTTGACCAGCGACGCCTCGGTGTAACGGGCGGGCGGCGAGGTGTGGTGGCCGACCGCGTTGAGCTCCTCGGCCGTCAGCGGCTGGTCCTTGCTCAGGTTCGGCAGGCGGCGCTCGGCGTCCTCGGCCTCGGCGTTCTCGTCGTCGGACGACTCCACGTAGGCGCGCAGGAAGCCCGGGTCGGTGATGGTCTTGCCGCTGGCGCCGAAGTCGACCTCTTCGCCGGCGGTGGAGATGGCCCGGATCCGCACCGAGATCGAGTTACCGACCGCGTCGGTCATCTGCGAGGCGACGGTGCGGCGCCAGATCAGCTCGTACAGCTTGAACTCGTCGGTGGAGAGCTCCTTGGCGACCTCGCCGGGCGTCCGGAAGTTGTCCCCGGCCGGGCGGATCGCCTCGTGCGCCTCCTGCGCGTTCTTGACCTTGCCGGTGTAGCGGCGCGGCTGCGGCGGCACGTTGTTCGCGCCGTACAGCTCGGCGATCTGGCGACGGGCCGCGCTGATCGCGGTCTCGGAGAGGTTCACCGAGTCCGTACGCATGTAGGTGATGTAGCCGTTCTCGTACAGCCGCTGGGCCGTGCGCATGGTCTGCGACGAGGAGAACCGCATCTTGCGGGCGGCCTCCTGCTGCAACGTCGAGGTGATGAACGGCGCGTACGGCTTGCGCCGGTACGGCTTCTCCTCGACCCGGGTGACCGTGAACGGGCGGTCCTCCAGACGCGCCGCGAGCCCGCGGGCCCCGTCGCCGTCCAGGTGGACCACGCCGGCACCGGGCTTGACCTTGCCGGTGGTCGGCTCGAAGTCGCGGCCGGTGGCGATCCGGTCGCCGTCCAGCGCGATCAGGGTGGCGCTGAACGAGCGGGTGCCCTCAGCCTTGCCCTGCACCGCCAGCTGGGCGTTGATGTCCCAGTACTCCGCCGAACGGAACGCCATGCGCTGCCGTTCGCGCTCGACCACGATGCGCGTCGCCACGGACTGGACGCGCCCGGCGGACAGGCGGGGCATCACCTTCTTCCACAGGACCGGGCTGACCTCGTACCCGTAGAGCCGGTCGAGGATGCGCCGGGCCTCCTGCGCGTCGACCAGGTCCTGGTCGATCTCGCGCGGGTTGGCGACCGCGGCCTGGATGGCCGCCTTGGTGATCTCGTGGAAGACCATCCGCTTGATCGGGACCTTGGGCTTGATCGTCTCGACCAGGTGCCAGGCGATGGCCTCGCCCTCGCGGTCCTCATCGGTGGCGAGCAGGATCTCGTCGACCTCTTTCGCCAGCTTGGTCAGCTTGGCGATCTGCTGCTTGCGGTCGGCGGAGACCACGTAGAGCGCTTGGAAGCCGTTGTCGACGTCGACGCCGAGCCGCGCCCACGGCTCACCCTTGTACTTGGCGGGCACGTCGGCGGCGTTCTTCGGCAGGTCCCGGACGTGGCCGAAGGAGGCCTCGACGAAATAGTCGGGCCCCAGGTAGCCGGCGATCGTCTTGGCCTTCGACGGGGACTCGACGATGACCAGACGGGTCGTCCTGGCTTTCTCCGGCACGGCACTCCCACACTTCTCGATCGATCGTCGCCCGGTCGCGGACGACGGACACGCGGACGTTCAACGTAACGCGCCGGACGAGCCTGCATTCCCCGGGCACGGAGAAGTCGGATGGTAACGGTCCGGCCACCGCATGCTTCCGACGGCGACACCGTACACCGGGAACAAGGCGTCGTGTCGGACACAATCTCCGAAGTTCATGCAGCTGCGCCGCCCGGCCACAGCCTTTCGGGTGCCGCGGCGGGCCGTTCGCCGACCAGCTCGGCGAGCCGGGCGAGACGCCTGCGACCTGCGATGACGTACGCCGGACCGGCCTGGACCGTGCCGGCGAGACCGAGCCGGGTCAGGGCCGCGTCCGCGACTTTGTCAAGATTCCCGTCGGGATCCAGACCCAGCGCGTACCCCTCCGGCCGCGGCGCCCCGGCCGCGGCAACCCAGAGCCGCAGCTGCGCCCCGGTCAGGAAGAGCCGGTCGCCGGCCGGCGGCCAGGCCCGGGCGAGCCCGTTCAACCTGCTGCTGTAGGCGGTCCGAACCTCAAAAGAAACGGTACGGGGCTCCGCGTTCACCTTCTTATCTACCGTCCCGGCTACGACGTCGGCCGGCTCGTCGGTGGTCGCGCTCTCCGGCCCGCCTCCGGCCGGGTCGTCGGCCGCCTCCGTCAGCTGCTCGGCCGGGTCGTCGGCCAGCTCCGGCGACTGCTCGGCCGGGTCGTCGGCCGGGTTCGGCGACTGCTCGGCCGGGTCCTCGGGCTGTTCCTCGGCGGCCGCCAGGGTCAGCTCCAGCGGCTCGGCCGTGAGTTCCGCCACGTGCTCGTCCGCCTCGTCGGGGGTCACCGGCGCCCAGGTGACCACCAAACCCCGCGCGACCAGCTCCTCGACCAGCACATGGACCCGCCACGCCGCGTCGACCCGCACGGCGACCCGGGCCGTACCGCCCATCCGGCCCAGCCGCCCCGGGCCGGTGAGCAGACCGGCCAGATCGGCCAGCGACTTCTCGGCCGCCTCCACCCCGAAGATCGACAGCTGCCGACCGGCGGGCACGGTCAGCGCGGCCCGACGCCGGCCCTTCGGGGTGGGCTGCACCGGCGCGGGCAGAACCTCACGCGGAATCAGCGGCCACCCCGGCTCGGTCATCGCAGAGCTGCCTTTGCGATGCCCTCATGGCCCTCGCGGTCACGGCCGTCGTCGACCGCCAGCCAGCGAGGCTCGGTGCAATCGGTCATCGCAGAGCTTCCTTTGCGATGCCCTCATGGCCCTCGCGGTCACGGCCGCGGCCGACCGCCAGCCAGCGACGCTCGGTGCAATCGGTCATGGCTGAGAGCGCTCCGTCATCGACATTCCGGCGCCTCGTCGAACGCCTGCTTCAGTTCTTCCGAGTCGAGCCGGCTGGTGTCCAGCTCGCTCTGCTTGTACTCGACGTTGAGGGTGTCGACCACCGAGCCGACCTTGCTGTAGAAGTCCTTCGACGGGCTGGTCGCCAGCGCCTCGATGCCGGCCCGGGCCCGCCCGTAGGCGTCGCGCATCGCGCCCAGCGAGGCCGCGAAGCTCTCGGCGACCTCTTTGCCCTGCTCGACGTCCGGCACGCCGGCCTTCTGCACCCCGGCCCGGGCCTTCTCGCTGGCCGACTCCGCGCCGCCGAAGAGCCGGGTCAGGTTCTCTTTCGCCTGCGCCGGGGTGGTCTCGGCGGTCATCTGCTGCTGGGTGCGGGTCGCCAGGGTGCCGATCTCCGAACGCCAGGGCGCGAGCACCGTGCAGACCGAGGCGGCCCAGGCGCGGGGCGCGGGACCGCCCGCGCAACCACCCACTGTCACGACGAGCGAGAGAACGAGGAGTAAGGGTGTGGTGCGGGCCGTGCGCATGGAGTGCAGCGTACGGCCAAGAGCTGGCGGAGGGCACCCAGCGAATGCCGGGTGCCCTCCGTCGACGTGCTCGGATCAGGCGCTGATCCGCTCGGACTTGGTCTCCGCGGTGGGGCTGGGCTCACCCATGGAGATGGGCTTGCGCTTGCTCCACACGACGGCACCCGCGACGATCAGCGCCGCGACCACCGCGAGGGTGATCCGCACCGGGTCGTTGGCGTCCGTACCGATGCTCAGGGTCACCACGGCCGGGGCGATCAGCAGCGACACCAGGTTCATGACCTTGAGCAGCGGGTTGATGGCCGGGCCGGCGGTGTCCTTGAACGGGTCACCCACCGTGTCGCCGATGACCGTGGCCGCGTGCGCCTCGGAGCCCTTGCCCCCGTACGCACCGTCCTCGACCAGCTTCTTGGCGTTGTCCCACGCGCCACCCGAGTTGGCCAGGAAGACAGCCATCAGGGTGCCCGCGCCGATCGCACCGGCCAGGTACGAGGCCAGCGCGCCGGCGCCCAGGCCGAAGCCCACCGCGATCGGCGCCAGGATCGCCAGCAGACCCGGGGTGAGCAGCTCACGCTGGGCGTCCCGGGTGCAGATGTCGACGACCTTGCCGTACTCGGGGCGCTGGGTGCGCTCCATGATGCCGGGGAACTCGCGGAACTGGCGGCGTACCTCCATCACGACCGCGCCCGCCGAGCGGGACACGGCGTTGATCGCCAGGCCGGAGAAGAGGAACACCACCGCGACGCCGATCAGGAGACCGACCACGTTGCGCGGGTCGGAGATGTTCAGCAGGCCGAGGATCTCCACGCCGATCCGGTCGGCCGAGATGCCCGCGTCCGCCAGCGACGACTGCAGGGTGTTCGTGTACGCCCCGAACAGCGCGGTCGCGGCCAGCACGGCCGTGGCGATCGCGATGCCCTTGGTGATCGCCTTGGTGGTGTTGCCCACCGCGTCGAGCTCGGTCAGGATCTGCGCGCCGTGCTCGTCGACGTCGCCGGACATCTCCGCGATGCCCTGCGCGTTGTCGGAGATCGGGCCGAAGGTGTCCATCGCGACGATGACGCCGACCGTGGTCAGCAGGCCGGTGCCGGCCAGCGCGACCGCGAACAGCGACAGCGTGATCGAGGCGCCGCCGAGCAGGTACGCGCCGAAGACGCCCGCACCGATCAGCAGCGCCGAGTAGACGGCCGACTCGAGGCCGACGCTGATGCCGGCGAGCACGACGGTGGCCGCGCCGGTCTGCGACGACTTGCCGATGTCCTGCACCGGCTTCTTCTGAGTCTCGGTGAAGTAGCCGGTCAGCGCCTGGATGGCGGCGGCCAGCACGATGCCGATGACAACCGCACCGATCGCGACCCACTGCGGGTTGCGACCGCTGTCGATCACGTCCTGGTCGATGCCCGCTTCGGCGCCGAAGCCGGCGAAGCTGTTCGGCAGGTAGACGAAGCTGACGATCGCCACGATGACCGCCGACAGCACGGCCGAGATGTAGAAGGCGCGGTTGATCGCCGTCAGGCCGCTCTTGTCCGAGGCCCGCAGCCGGGTGATGAACACGCCGACGATCGCGATCACCACGCCGACCGTGGAGACGATCAGCGGGAAGATCAGGCCGTCCTGGCCGAACGCGGCCTGGCCCAGGATCAGCGCCGCGACCAGCGTGACCGCGTACGACTCGAAGAGGTCGGCGGCCATGCCGGCGCAGTCGCCGACGTTGTCGCCGACGTTGTCGGCGATGGTGGCGGGGTTCCGCGCGTCGTCCTCGGGGATGCCCTGCTCGACCTTGCCGACCAGGTCGGCGCCGACGTCGGCGGCCTTGGTGAAGATGCCGCCGCCGACCCGCATGAACATGGCGAGCAGCGCGGCGCCGAAGCCGAAGCCCTCGAGCACGGTCGGGGCGTCGCCGCGGTAGATCATGACGACCAGCGCGCCACCGAACAGGCCCAGGCCGACGGTGAGGAAGCCGACCACGCCACCGGTGCGGAACGCGATACCCATCGCCTTCTCACGGCCGCCGGGCTCACCGGCCGCCGCGGCGACCCGCAGGTTGGCCCGGGTCGCGAGCGCCATGCCCGCGCCGCCGATGAACGAGCTGAAGACCGCGCCGACGATGAAGAACAGCGACCGACCGACCTTCACCGCGGTCTCGCTGTCGGTGTTGTGCACCGGCAGCAGGAACAGCAGCACCACCGCGATGACCACGAAGATGGCGAGGGTCTTGAACTGCCGGAACAGATACGCCGAAGCGCCTTCCTGCACCGCCCCCGCGATTTCTTGCATGTTGGTCGTGCCGCGGCCCGCGGAGAGCACCGACTTGACGAAGACAGCAGCGAAGGCCAGGGCCACCAGCGCGAAGGCGATCGCGACGATGACAAAGGTGACGTTCGAACTGCTGAGCGACCCCGCACTGCTTTCCGCAGCGAGGGTTATGGAGGTCCCGGACATCAATGTCCTCCTGTACACCGACCGCACCCGGGCAGTGGACGAAACTGCCGGGAGCACTCCCTGCTCGAGGAGACGACAACCCGGTCCCGCGGACGCGGGACCAGGGAGCAGTAATGGATTACCGGCGTACTGTAGCGGCCGAACGTGGTAATGGTCACACCTGGATCCGGCCGTGTCAGGGTGATGTTTACCGCTGTGTTAGCGCTTGGCACCCGAATCGGTTACGGCTTAGGCTCCGCCCCCCTGGTGGCGTTTTCCCATGCCTTGCGCCGAGCGGCGCGCTTTGTGCGCCGAGTGGTGATACCACCTCAGCGGCGGTGCACCGGCCAGACCATCCGGACCTCGGTGCCGGCCCCTTCGTCGACCGGGCGCACCTGCAGGTCGTCCACGAAGCCGGCGAGCAGGGCGAAACCCACGCCGGTGGTCAGCGCCTCGTCGGTGAGCGACTCGTCGGCCAGCTCGTCCGGCGGCAGCTTGGCCAGGCCCACGCTGGCCTCGATCGGGGCACGGTCGATCACGCGGACCGTGTACGCGTCGGTGTCGGACATCTCCACCATGACGAGATCGGGCAGGCCGTACTGGCGGTGCAGGGCGACCGCGCGGGTGCAGGCCTCACCGATCGCCAGCCGGACCTCGTCGAGCAACTCCTCGGCCACCCCCGCCCGCCGGGCCACCGCCACGCCCACCAGCCGAGCTGTGCGCACGTGAACAGGCGCCGGCGAGAACGACAGCCGAACCGTCGCCATCACGCCGTCGGGGGGGTGTCGTCGCGATCGCCGGCCGAAGTCGAGGTGGCCGCCTCGACGGAGGGGTAGATCGGGAACACCTGGTCGAGCGCGGTGATCCGGAAAATCTTGAGCAGCGGTTCCTTCGAGCACACCAGGCCGAAGGTGCCGTTCGCGGCGCGCAGCCGCTTCAGGGCGCCGACCAGCACACCCAGGCCGGTCGAGTCGAGGAAGTCAACGCGGGCGAGATCCACCACGACGTTGCGCGACCCACCGTCGACCAGTTCCACGAGCCGCTCACGCAGGCGCGGCGCGGTGTAGACGTCGACCTCACCACCGACGTCGAGCACCGTGTGCTCGCCGACAGTACGGGTCGTCAGCGACAGCTCCATCGGTCCTCCTCCCTCGGGGGCAAAGCCTTCAGGTAGCCGATCTCCACAGCGAATCTAACCACCGTCGCTCCAGCGCCGACGCGTCGCACCCTCCCGTCGTACCCGTTTGAGGTTCGGGGCATACCGATGTCACAGTGCAGACGTGACCACGACCGTCCCCGGCATTCCCGCCGCACGCGGTGCGTCGGCCACGCTCGGACCTGCGGAGTTGCTGCACCGGCTGCGCGCCCGCAGCGCCGATCCGGCCGGGATTTCCCCGGTCAAGCACGTGGAACAGGTGCCGGCCCGGCCCGGCCGCCCGGTGCCCTGGCCGGACTGGGCGGCGCCGCCCGTGGTCGCCGCGCTGGCCGGCCGCGGGATCGTCGAGCCCTGGGAGCACCAGGTGTCGGCGGCCGAGCTGGCCCGCGCGGGCAGCCACGTGGTGCTGGCGACCGGCACGGCGTCGGGCAAGTCGATGGCGTACCAGCTGCCCGCCCTGACCGCGCTGGTCGAGGACCCGCGCGCGACGGTGCTCTACCTGTCGCCGACCAAGGCGCTGGCGGCGGACCAGCTGCGCGCGCTGGTCCGGCTCGGCGTGGACGGGGTCCGGCCGGCCACATACGACGGTGACACCCCGCGCGAGGAGCGCGAATGGATCCGCCAGCACTCCCGCTTCGTGCTGACCAACCCGGACATGCTGCACCACGCGCTGCTGCCGGGCCACGCGCGCTGGGGCGCCTTCCTGCGCCGTCTCCGGTACGTGGTGATCGACGAGTGCCACACGTACCGCGGGGTCTTCGGCTCGCACGTGGCACACGTGCTGCGCCGCCTGCGCCGGGTCGCGGCCCGCTACGGCAGCGAGCCGACGTTCATCCTGGCGTCGGCGACCTCGGGCGACCCGGCGGAAGCGGCCGGCCGCCTCACCGGCCTGCCGGTCCGGGCGGTGACCGAGGACGCGTCACCACGCGGCGCGACGACCTTCGCGCTGTGGGAACCGCCGCTGCTGCCGCCCGAGCTCGACGACCTGGCGGCGGAACTGCCCCGGGTACGCCGCTCGGCGCTGAGCGAGACGGCCGACCTGCTCACCGACGCCGTGGTGGCGGGCACCCGGACGCTGGCGTTCGTCCGCTCCCGCCGCGGCGCCGAGGTGGTCGCCACGATGACCCGGCGCGCCCTGGACGAGGCGGTGCCGGGCCTGGGCGCCCGGGTGGCGGCCTACCGCGCCGGCTACCTGAAGGAGGACCGGCGCGCGATCGAACGGGCGCTGCTCACCGGCGACCTGCTGGCGCTGGCCTCCACGAACGCGCTGGAGCTGGGCGTCGACCTGGTGGGCCTGGACGCGGTGCTGATCTGCGGCTATCCGGGCACCCGGGCGTCGCTGTGGCAGCAGGCGGGCCGGGCCGGGCGGGCCGGGGGCGAGGCGCTGGCGGTGCTGGTGGCCCGGGACGACCCGCTGGACACGTACCTGGTGCACCACCCGGAGGCGCTCTTCGGCCGACCGGTCGAGGCGACGGTCCTGGACCCGACCAACCCGTACGTCCTGGGCCCGCAACTGTGCTGCGCGGCCGCGGAGGCCCCGCTCACGAAAACGGACCTGGACCTGTTCGGCGGCGCGCCGGCGCTGGCCGCGGTGCAGGCCCTGACCGAGTCGGGAGCCCTGCGCCGCCGCCCGTCGGGCTGGTACTGGACCCACCGCGGCCGCCCGGACGTGGACCTGCGCGGCACCGGCGGCGCCCCGGTCTCGGTTGTCGAGTCGGCAACCGGCCGGCTGCTGGGCACGGTCGACCAGGGCTCGTCCCACGCCATGCTGCACACCGGCGCGGTGTACCTGCACCAGGGCGTGTCGTACCTGGTGGACAACCTCGATCTGGCGGACGCGGTGGCCCTGGTCCACGCCGCGGAACCGGACTGGTCGACCCACGCCCGCGACGTGACGGACCTGTCGGTGGTCTCGATCCGCGAGTACGTGGACGCGGGCCCGGTCGGCCTGTTCCTGGGCGAGGTGGACGTGACCAACCAGGTGGTCTCGTACCAGCGCCGCCGGATCGGCTCCGGCGAGGTGATCGACACCCGCCCCCTCGACCTGCCACCCCGAGAACTGCGCACGGTGGCGGTCTGGTTCACGCTGTCGCCGAACCTGCTGGCAAGGTCGGGCGTGGAGCCGCCGGACGTGCCGGGAGCCCTGCACGCCGCGGAACACGCCGCGATCGGCCTGCTGCCGCTGATGGCGACGTGCGACCGCTGGGACATCGGCGGCCTCTCCACGGCGAACCACCAGGACACCGAGGCCCCGACGGTGTTCGTCTACGACGGCCACCCGGGCGGGGCGGGCTTCGCGGAACGCGCCTACGGAACGGCGGCGGCCTGGCTGCGGGCCACCCGGGAGGCGATCTCCAGCTGCGGGTGCGAAACCGGCTGCCCGTCCTGCGTCCAGTCCCCGAAGTGCGGCAACGGCAACAACCCCCTGGACAAGAGGGGCGCGGTCAAAGTGCTGGACGCGGTGCTGGCGGCCCTGCCCACTCATCCGGCGGGCACGGAAACCGGCCCGGCCCTCGCAGCAGCGGACGCGTAGCGGGTAAGACCGGGCAGGGGCGTCACGGTCACCTGCACCTCAACGACGATCTCCAAGCCGTCCACGCGGCAGGAGGTCAGCCGGGCATGATTCGCGTAGACGAGCCGCGCCGCCCGCTCGCAAGCGACGGCTGCACCCTCGACGGCCCGCGCCGCGCCGGCGAGGGCACCCAGGTCGGCGGCCGTCCGGGCCTGATGGCGGCCCACCCGCGCGGCACCGACAGCGGCTCCGGCAACCCCGGCGGCGACCAGCACCAGCCCGATCGCCAGCACGAAGATTGACGCCGCTCCGCGGTCGCACGCTCGTCCCCGAGCACACCAACTTCGCCTGCCGCCGGCTCGCGCTCCGAGCCCGGGTTCCGGTCCAGGATCACGACCGGGTTCCGGGTCGGGATTGCGTCTGGGTCTGCGGCCTCGGCCGGGTTCCGGGTCGGGACCGAGTTCAGGATCGGGACCGAGTTCGGGACCGGGACCGAGTTCGGGACCGGGTTCATAACCACCGCCGGGTCCAGGTCGGGTGGTTTTCATGGAACTGCGCCGATCAGGTCGGGTTCTCGAGCGGCGACCGCTTCGGCCCGTACCGTGATTGCTGGGAAGTGGCCACCCACGATCGGGACCGGGGCGCGGACCGTGACCGTCACCGTTTCCTCGCCTTCTGCCAGGGTGATCTGGGCGCCGGCCGGAGCGATCCGGGCCGCGGTCGTGATGCCCGGGCCGCCGCGGGCCGCGACCAGGGCGCCTTCGCGGGCGGCGTCCACGCAGCGGCCCTGGGCGGTGACCGCGCTGACCGCCGTCAGCCCGGCCAGCAGGAGCAGCATGAGCGCCGGCAGCCCGGCCGCCAGTTCGGCGGTGAACGCACCCCGGTCGCAGCCGAGCGCCCGCAGGCGGCCGGGCCACCGGCGCCCGCTCACTTCAGGGCCCCGTTGATCACGCCGGTCAGCGAGGCTTGCACGCTGGGGCTGCTGAGGACCTTGAGCAGGACGCCGGCAAACGCGACGGCGGCAAGCGTGCCGACCGCGTACTCGGCGGTGTTCATGCCGTCGTCGCCCCGCAGGCCGGCCAGGCGGACGATGAGTCTGCGCACGTGGTTCTCCTTCTTGTGGTGGGTTGTCACAGGACGTCGCCGAGGACGGCGACCACGACCGGCACCAGGCCGGCGAGCACAAAGGCGGGCAGAAAGCAGAGCCCGAGCGGCAGCACGATGAGGACGCCGGCCCGGTGCGCGGCCGCCTCGACGGCCACCGAACGGTCCCCGCGCAGGTCGTCGGCGAGCCGGGTCAGGGCGCCGGCCAGCGCTCCCCCGCTGGCGCTGGACCGGACGGCCGCCGCGACGAGCCGGTCGGCGCCGGGCACCTCAGCGAGGTGCGCCCACGCCTCGGCCGGCTCCGCGCCCAGCCGCAGCGACCGGCCGACCCGATCGAGCCGTTCGCCGAGCGGCCCGCCGAGCACGGCGGCGACGGCCGACACCGACCGGTCGACGGGCGCGCCCGCGCGCAGGACCGCGGCGAGCAGATCCGCGCCCAGCGGCAGGTCGGCGACCGCCCGCAGCCGCGCCGCCCGCACCTCGGCCGGCTCGCGGCGCCGCAGGAACTGGTCGACCCCGACCCCGGCGGCGACCCCGAACGGCACGGCCCACCAGCTGCCGACCACCGCCACCACCGCAAGCCCCGCGGCTGCGGCGATGACAACCCGCGGGCTCCGGCCGCGCCGGGGCTCACGCAGCCGCGAGAGTCGGCGGCTGACCGCGCGCCGCCGGACGACCGACAGGCCGAGCAGCCCGGCAACGGCGGCCAGCCCGAGCAGCGTCATCAAGGGATCACCTCGACAGCGGACATGGCGAACCCGGAATCCCCGGGAACGGCGGCCACCAGAGACTCCCGACGCCGGGGACAGGGCGCAGGGGTCGCATCCGGCGCCTGCGCGGCTTGCAGCAGGGCGGCGGCGCAACAGAGCCGGAACGGCACCTGAGCCGGCCCACCGAGCCGCAGGAACTCAGCGGCGCCACACAGAGGCTCGGTCATCGGGCCGGGCCGTTCGCGAGGCGGTCGGCCCACAGCAGGCCCGCTCCTTGCAGCAGGACGGCGGCAACCGCGCACAGCCCGCCCAGCGGCGTGCGCAGCAGCACGTGCAAGGGGTCGGTGCCGATGCCGTACCCGAGGCCGATGCCACCGATCGGCAAAGCCGCGAGCAGCAGGGCCGTCGCCCTGGCACCCGCCGCCTGAGCCGCCGCGGTGGCCCGGGACCGGTCGCCGGCCCGGGCGTCGGCCTCGATCCGCTCGACCAGATCGGCGGCGGGCGCGCCGGTTTGCTCGGCCAGCCGCCACACGGCCGCGGTGAGCTCGGCCAGCCGCGCCTCCGGCGGGTCGACGACGGCTCCGCTTCCGGGCAGTGTGCCCTGGGCGGGACCCACCGCGAGGCCCGCCCGCAGGTCCGCGGCGAGCGCGTTCAGGTCGTCCAGGCTGCGGGACCGTGCCACCGCGGCCCGACGATGCGCGGCGCGACGCACTGCGGCTCGGGCTCCGAGCGCGCCGTACAGGGCAAGCACGAGCGCCGCGACCGGACCGCCCAGCAACAGGCCGACCGTCGCGCCGAGCAGCACGGCAGCGCCTACTGCCCGTCGTGGCGATCCCTCGACGAGCGCGTGGATCTGGGACCACAGCCGGCGAAGGTCGACGGCGTGCCATGGGAGTGGTCGCCGGCCCTGGAGCCGCCGGAGCACCGTGCCCGCCGGCCAGGCCGCCACGGTCGCCGCGGCTGCCAGCAGCAGGATCGCGAACGCCCACGCCGGCCCGCTCACGACCGCACTCCCCCGGCCTGGAGGATCGGCGGAACGGCGACACCGCGGTCGGCCAGGTGCCGGGCCAGCGTCGCCGCGCCCGGGCCCGCTCCCCGCCCGAGCTGCCAGGCGGGTACGACGGTCACCAGCCGCTGGTCCCCCGCCGGCAGCAGCACTCCCACCGACTCCAGGACCCGGCCACGCTCGGTACGCCGCACCTGCAACACCACCTGCAGCGCCGCCAGCACCTGCGCATGCAACGCCGCCCGCGGCAGCCCACCGAGCATCCCCAGCGCCTCCAACCGGGCCGGTACGTCCGCCGGCGCATTCGCGTGCAGCGTCCCCGCCCCGCCCTCGTGCCCGGTGTTCAGCGCCCCGAGCAGGTCGACGATCTCGGCGCCCCGGCACTCGCCGACCACCAGCCGGTCCGGCCGCATCCGCAGCGCCTGCCGCACCAGATCGGTGAGCCCGACCGCGCCGGCGCCCTCGACATTCGCGGTGCGCGCCTGCAACGCCACCACGTGCGGATGCACCGGCCGCAACTCCGCGGCGTCCTCAACCAGCACGATCCGTTCGGTGGGCGGTACGAGCCCGAGCAGCGTGCCGAGCAGCGTCGTCTTGCCCGAACCCGTGCCACCGGTGACGAGGTACGCCAGCCGCGCAGCCACGACAGCGGCGAGCAGCGGAGCCAGCCCCGCGGGCACCGTGCCGTGCTCAACCAGTTCACCGAGGCTGAACGGCCGCTGCCGGAACGTCCGCAACGACAGGTACGGCCCACTGGTAGCCACCGGCGGCAGAACCGCATGCAGCCGGGTGCCGTCGGCGAGCCGGGCATCGGCATACGGCTGACCGTCGTCCAGCCGCCGCCCGCAAGCCGCCGCGAGCCGCTGGGCCAGCCGCCGCACATCATCGGGGTCGCCCAGGGTGACCGCCGCACGCTCCAGCCCGGCGCCCCGGTCCACCCAGACCTGCACTCCGTTGACCAGCACGTCCGTGACCGTCGGATCGGCCAGCAGCGGCGCCAGCGGCCCGGCACCGACGAGTTGGTCGTGCACCCGGCCGGCCAGCCGGAGCACGACGGTGTCACCGAGCACCTCCGCGCCCGGCTCGGCGCGCACCGCGGAGACCACAGCGGCCGGAGTCGCCTCCACACCGTCGGCGGCAAATCGCCGCCGCACCCGCTCGGCAACCTCTGCCGACCCGCCCCTGCCCGAGCCACTCCCGCCCGGCCCAAGCTGAGCCGCAGCCGACCCAGCGCGGCCCACAGCCGGACCAGGCCGACCAACGGCCCGGTAAGCCGGACCAAGCGGAACCAAAGGACCCGACAACGCATGCCGGCCGACCGCACCGGACCAAGGCGGCGTGCTCACGCGGCCACCCCCGCCCGGTCAGCACCCATCAGCTGCCGGATCAGCCGCTTGCAGAGCTCCGCCAACGGCCCTCGCCCGTCAGCCGCCGGCGCATCACCCCGCTCCAACGCCTGGCAGATTGCCGCCTCAGGCCGCAGCGATCCCGCCAGCGGGAGCCCTATCGAGCGAGCCACCTCGCGCGCTTTCAGCTTCCCGGGCGCCGGCCCGCGGACCACCACCGCCAGGTTCTCGCAGTGCGTCCGGAGCACCGCCGCGATCCGGGCCGCCGACGCCGTCGCCCGCAGCTCGGCCGGCACGATCATGATTGCCTGGTCGGCGGCTTCCAGGGCCAGCGTGGCCGCGTCGTCGAGCTGGCGGGGCAGGTCCGCGATGATCACGTCGCGGCCTCGGCGGGCGGCGTCGAGCGTTGCCGCCATCGCCTCGCCGGGCACCGGGAGCACCTCGTCGCGGGCGAACGACAGCAGCACCAGGTCGCCTCGGTGCGGCAGTGCCTTGAGCAGCGCCGGTGGGTCAACCCGGCCGCCCGTTCCGGCGAGGGCCGGCCAGCGCAGGCCGGACATGCCCTCCCAGCCGAGCACCAGGTCCAGGCCGCCGCCGGCCGGGTCGGCATCGACGAGCAGGGTGCGGTGGCCCTCGCTGACCGCGGTCACCGCCAGGGCGGCCGCCAGGATGCTCGCTCCCGCGCCGCCTCGGCCGCCGATCACCGCGAGGACCCGGCCGGGTGCTGCCGGGGCGGCGCGTTCCGCGAAGCGGTCGACCAGCCACGGCTCGGCAGTGGGGAGCTCGGCCAGGTGTTCGGCGCCGAGGCTGCGGGCGGCCTCCCAGACCGCTCCGAGGGCCGCGGTGTGGCCCACGACGACCGTGCGAGGGCGGCGAGGCAGGCGGGCGTGCAGGCAGGCCACGGCCTGGTCGGCGCCGATCATCACCAGCGGGGCCGTGGCGAAGCGGGGCCGGGCCGACGCGGGGTCCGGGGCGACGTCGACCTCGGTGCCACCGGCCGCGGCGAGGCGGAGCAGGTCGTCCAGCAGGTCCGGGTCGGCGGTCACGACGAGCGGCAGGCGCGGTCCGGAACGGACGGGGGTGCGGGCTGACATCGCGGCTCCACGGGTACGACGGGCGGGTTGGGCGCCCACAGTCGCGTCCCGGCGCGGCACCGCTCAACCGGCTCGGCGCCGTTCTGTGGATAACCCCGGTGCTGTGGACAACGCACACTGCGGCCGTTGATCTGCTATCGCGGCCAGGTCGCGCAGCCGATACATAGGGGGTGAGAAGCCAGGGGGTTGGGTATGTTGGTGCCGACCCGGACCGATGGAGAGTTGGCATGGAGCACCCGACTGAGTGCACGCTCGGCGATGACGGCACGGCACTCGTGGCCGTCCTGGGAGAGATCGACTTCTCCAATGCCGACGAGGTCGCCCAGGCGCTCCGGGATGTCGTCGCCGAATGGTCCCCGCCGGTGCTGCGGGTCGACCTCCGCGCGGCCACCTTCATCGACTCGACCGGCCTCGGCGCACTGATCGAGGGTTATCGGGCGGCGGCCGAGCGTGATATCGGCTTCGTCGTGGTGAACCCGAATCCGGGATTCCGCCGGGTGCTGACCGTGACCGGGCTGTGCGAGCTCTTCGGCATGACCGACCAGGAAGACCTCGCCGACGAGGAAAGCTCCCTGAGCTCGACAACCGGCGCATAGCCAACCAGCGAAGCAACCAGCGCGGGAAATTTGACGCGCGGCTCAACGCGGGTTGACTCTGCGAGTGAGAACTGACTCCACCTGCGATCTGCCGTGACGATGACAGAGCCAGACAAGGGATGCAGCAATTGTTGGCGCGCCTGGGCTTGCTCGCAATGTTTGACACCGACATGATGCTGGCGTGGGAGTCGACTACTTCTGGCGGCGAGTCGCCGAGGGCGATGTAGACGGACTTGGCGCCGCTGAACTGTATGAGGTTGTGCCGTATTGGTTTGACGCGTCCTTTGAATATGAGAGCGACGCCGGGATCACGGTGGGCACGACGGACACCGCCGCCCTGATGGACAAGCTTCTTCGGCTTGGCGCCGGCGGCGGCGCGGACGCGGAGAGTGCCTGGCTCACCGTGGACGGCGCTGACGGAGTGGAGGACGACATGGTCGGCGTGCTGACCGGCGCGCAGGTTGTCGCGGTGGCCGACTTCCTGTCACGAGCACAGCCGGCAACCTGGGTACACCGATTTCGCGCGGAACTGTCCGACACTGCGCAGGACGTGGGGTACAGCCGGCCGTTCGACGACGAATGGGCGCAAGCGCTCGTCCGGGACACCGAGGAACTGACTGCTTTGTTCGCCAAAGCAGCCTCAGCCAACGAATCCGTCATAGTAAAGGTCGTCGCCTAGGCCCCTCGCGATTGTATGGGGAAGCTGGCCCACGTCGTGATGAGGCGCCGTCCGCATCTCGGCATGAGAGGAAGGCGCGCGGTGCCTCCGTGCCGGATGCCAACGCCGCCGAGACGCGCGGTTCGTCCCCGGGTGTAGTAGCGCACGCCGAGCGGATGTATACGAATCACGGCGAATCCGTCGCGGCGTAACGTGCTCAGGCTTCGTCAGCGTCGTCGAGGTGGGGTCGCTTCTCACGGATCCACGCGTCGACGTCCTCAGTCTCCCAGACCTGGCCCATTGCAAGATGCGCGATCGGTTCGGGGAAGTCGCGGCGACTGGTGATTTGGTAGGCGCGTTGGCGGGTGACCTTAAGGCGGTTGGCGATCTCTGCCGCGCCCATGACCCTCAGCTTCCCCACGACGATCACGCTATGCGGCGGAGGGCGCGAGGGTCCGTCGGGAGGCGCGCGACAGTACGCCGCGATCGTCGGCAATCCCCCGAGAGGAGTTCTTCGGGCAACTGCTTCCCGCCGTGCCGATCCGGCATCGGGCCATCGTCTGCCTGGCTGCAGGGCAGGGTTGCGGTGGGGCGAGTGTGCCGGGCTGACGGGGGGGGCACTCGACCTCAGCGCGGGCACGGTCCGCGTGGTCCAGGTCGCCGAGGAGACTCCGAAGGGTGTGACCCTGCGGCCGTACCCGTAGACCAAGGCCGGAGTCCGCACGACGCCACTCCCCGGCTTCCTGAGGGCAGAGCTGACCGCCCACCTCGGGCGCCTGGCCGAGCGGCCGGCGCTGACCGACCTGGTGTTCCCGACGCGGTACGGCACGCCGGTGCTGCGGGGCAACTTCCGGCGGCACGTCTGGAGCCTGGCGCTCGCGCGGTCCGGGCTGCCGACAACGCTGCGGTTCCACGATCTGCGCCATTCGTACGCGACGTGACTGGTCACGGACGGCGTGCCCATCAACGTCATTCAGCGGGTCATGGGCCACGCGAACGCGTCCACCACCCTCAACCGGTACACCCACGCCCCGGCGGACTACGCGGACCGCGTACGGGCCGCTTTCGAGGCCGCTGACGATCCGCTGACTTTCCGGCCCCGGACCGCCCGGACGACGATGACGACGGGAGCACACCAGTGCCGCTACCTGCATAGGAACGCCGATCGGGGGTCGGCGCGGAGATGGGAACGACCCCCGACGGGGGAGTCGGGGGCCGTTCTGGGATTCGGCTCCGGGGGGGTCGAGCCGAATCGGACCCAGTGATCGCGGGGGGCGCAACCACCGGGAACCTCGGTGGGGAAGTTGTGCGCACCGACGGGCTCCGGCCGGTGTTCTCTGAGACAACATGAATCCCAGTCGCCCCACAAGCATGCCTCAGGAGCGCGCCACCGTCGAGTACCCAGGGTGACCGGCTCCGGGTACGCGGGTATTTTCGGCCCGTCGCGGGCCGACCCGACCGGCCCGGTGCGGGTTGCGGCTACACTTTCGGCCCGTGGGCCAGAGCGCCGCCTTCTTCGACCTAGACAAGACCGTCATCGCCAAGTCCAGTGCGCTGGCCTTCGGACGGCCGTTCTATCGCGATGGGCTGATCAGTCGCCGGGACGTGGTGAAGTCCGCCTACGCCCAGCTGATGTACCGGCTGGGCGGCGCGGACGAGCAGGCCATGGCCCGCACCCGCGACTACCTCGCCGCGCTGTGCAAGGGCTGGAAGGTCGAGCAGGTCCAGCAGATCGTGGCGGAGACCCTGCAAGAGCTGATCAACCCCTACGTGTACGCCGAGGCCGCTGTGCTGATCGGCGAGCACCAGGCGGCCGGTCGTGACGTGGTGCTGGTCTCGGCGTCCGGCGATGAGATGGTCCGGCCGATCGGGGCGTTGCTCGGGGTCACCGACATCATCGCCACCCGGATGGGCATCGTCGACGGGCGGTACAGCGGCGAGGTCGAGTTCTACGCGGCCGGCCCGCGCAAGGTCGACGGCATCCGCGAACTGGCCGACGAGCGCGGATACGACCTCGCGGAGTGTTACGCGTATTCGGATTCGAGCAGTGATCTGCCCTTGCTGGAGGCGGTCGGGCATCCCAGCGTGGTCAACCCGGACCGGACGCTGCGCCGGGTCGCCCTGGAGCGGTCCTGGCCGGTGCTGGAGTTCCGTCACCCCGTACCGCTGGGGCGCAGGCTGCGCGAACGCCCGGCTGTGCCGGTGGCAGCGGCCGCGCTCGGCGTCGGGGTGGGGGTGGCGATCGGGATCGCCATCTACGGCCGGCACCGGCGCACCCGCGCCGCGCTCACCTGAGCCCGCACATGGGTCTGACTAATTCCTTACGTGGCTTTCGCCCGGTAGAACCCTGGTGATCAAGGACGGCTGCGCGTAGAAAGAAGGAGCGGGACCTGGCAACGGGAACCGTGCACGGCCACCGGGAACCCACGCGCGATCAGCCACGGCAGGCACGTTGCGGCGGCACCTCATCAGGACTGTCGACAACGACCCAGGAGCACGCTTGATAACCCGGTAGGACGCGCGAAGCGACGGCGCCTCACTCGTGAGGCGCCGTCCTCACGTCCGGGGTCAGGCCGGCGCGACCGCCGCCAGGTGGCGCTCCCGCAGTTCGCGGTAGACCGCCCGGAAGACCTGCGGCCGGGAATGGAAGTCGACCCCCTGCGCCCACAGCTCGGTGTTCACCGTCGCGCCGTCGCGGCGCTCGATCAGTACGGTCATGCCGCCCTGCAGCTCCCAGCTCCCGATCTTGCGGGTGTGCTGATGCAGCCGGACCTGGGCGATCTGCTCCCACCGCATCGTCCGCGACCACAGCAGTCCCCGGATGCGCACGCCCGCCGGCCCGACGTACACGCCCATCTCGCGGATCCGCCAGCCGCCCACCACCCAGACCGTCGCGATGACCGTCGCCAGGATGCGGATGCCGGGGCCGGCCAGACCGAACTGTTCGACGGTGCTCCAGCCGAGCAGCGCGAGCGCGACCGCCTCCCAGCCGATCACCAGCCAGCGGCCGGTGCCCGGTGTGTACGGACGCTTCCACTCGTCTCCCACCCCGTCGAGTATGCCAACCCGAGCGGACAATCGGGCGAGGTGCTACGTACCCGAAGGGGCGAGCACGGCGTCGCCGATCTCCGCGATCTCGTCGGCGCCCGCGGACACCGCTGCCGCGTAGTGCCGCAGCCACGACCGCACGCCGTCGGGCGTGCCGGTGGCGTAGGCCCCCGCGGCGCCCACGTACTCCGGTTCGCGGGCCAGGTGCCCGACCTCGACGCCGACCAGGCCGCGGGCGTCGAAGCCCCGGCCGATCAGGGTGAGCCGGGCCGCCGCCCGCGCGACGATCCCGGCCGGCCCGGCGAACGGCTTCAGCGTCAGCAGCTCGGCGTGCACCACGGCGGCGAGCAGCAGCGGCGGGGTGCGTTCGTTGCCGGCCACGAGCCCGGCCAGCGCGTCGATCCGGTCGGCGCCGCTCGCCAGCCGGCCGAGTTCGGGCTCCGGCACCACGCCACGGGCCGCCAGCACGTGCAGCCGGGCGAGCACCTGACGCGGCGCCCGGGGCCACAGGTCGACCAGGCCACCCACTGCCTCGGCGACCCGCAGGGCACCCTGGAGCACCGGGTCGGTGACCGTGCCGGCGCGTACCTCCTCCAGGTCGTACCGATGCTCTTCGAGGGCCGCGCTGGCCACCGCCGCCCGCAGGCTCACCTCGGCGGCCACCTGGCCGCCGTTGCGGCGCAGCGCGCGGTGCCGCAGCGCGGCGTCCACCCGCTCGCGTGCGGCGGTGAAGGCGGGCTCGACGTCGGCGAGCGCGAGCAGCGGGGCGAGTGGATCGGAAGTCACGGGCCAACCGTAGCCGGAAAAAGGTCGGAAACACGGGATGCGCGAATGGGCTCGGAAGTGGAAGTATTCGCGCAGTACCGAGCACGCCGCGCCCGTTCGGCGCGGCCAGATGGCGCTACAGCTTGCAACTCTCGCCGGGCTCCCCCGGCAGAACTAGTGTTCACACGAAGCGACCGGTCATGGCAGAGGAGCCGCCCTCATGAGCGAGACACTGGAGAACTTGTACTCGGAGACGCGGACGTTTCCGCCGCCGGCCGAGCTTGCCGCGAACGCCAACGTCGAGGCCGAGGCCTATCGGCAGGCCGACGAGGACCGGCTGGGGTTCTGGGAACAGCAGGCGCGCCGGCTCAGCTGGGCCAAGCCGTGGGACGAGGTGCTCGACTGGTCGAACGCGCCGTTCGCCAAGTGGTTCGTCGGCGGCGAGCTGAACATCGCCTACAACTGCGTGGACCGGCACGTCGAGGCCGGCCGGGGCGACAAGGTCGCCATCCACTGGGAGGGCGAGCCGGGCGACACCCGCACGATCACGTACGCGGACCTGCTCAAGAGCGTCAGCCAGGCGGCGAACACGCTGACCGAGCTCGGCGTGACGGCCGGCGACCGGGTGGCCATCTACCTGCCGATGATCCCCGAGGCGGCGGTCGCGATGCTGGCCTGCGCCCGGATCGGCGCCCTGCACAGCGTGGTCTTCGGCGGCTTCTCCGTCGATGCGCTCGCCACCCGCATCCAGGACGCCGACTGCAAGCTGGTGATCACGGCCGACGGCGGCTACCGGCGTGGCAAGCCCTCGGCGCTCAAGCCGACCGTGGACGAGGCCGTGGCGCAGTGCCCGAGCATCGAGCACGTGCTGGTCGTCCGCCGCACCGGCGAGGACGTCGCCTGGGGCGAGAAGGACCGGTGGTGGCACGAGACCGTCGAGCAGGCCGACGACAAGCACGAGGCGCAGGCGTTCGACTCCGAGCACCCGCTGTTCATCCTCTACACCTCGGGTACGACCGGTAAGCCCAAGGGCATCCTGCACACCACCGGCGGATACCTGACCCAGGTCTCGTACACCCACCACGCGGTCTTCGACGTCAAGCCGGAGACCGACGTCTACTGGTGCACCGCGGACATCGGCTGGGTCACCGGCCACTCGTACATCGTCTACGGGCCGCTGTCGAACGGCGCCACCCAGGTCATGTACGAGGGCACCCCGGACACCCCGCACCGCGGCCGGTTCTGGGAGATCGTCGACAAGTACAAGGTCAGCCTGCTCTACACCGCGCCCACCCTCATCCGCACGATGATGAAGTGGGGCGACGACATCCCGGCCAAGTACGACCTGTCCTCGCTGCGCATCCTCGGCAGCGTCGGCGAGCCGATCAACCCCGAGGCCTGGATGTGGTACCGCGAGCACGTCGGCCACGACAACGCCCCCATTGTGGACACCTGGTGGCAGACCGAGACCGGCGCGATGATGATCTCGCCGCTGCCCGGGGTGACCGCGTCGAAGCCCGGTTCGGCGATGACCCCGCTGCCCGGCATCTCCGCCGACGTGGTCAACGACGAGGCCGAGTCGGTGCCCGACGGCGGTGGCGGCTTCCTGGTGCTGCGCGAGCCGTGGCCGTCGATGCTGCGCGGGATCTGGGGTGACGACCAGCGCTTCAAGGACACGTACTGGTCGCGCTTCGGCAAGGGTGCGGGCGCCGGCGACGAATGGGTCTACTTCGCCGGCGACGGCGCGAAGAGGGACGACGACGGCGCGCTGTGGCTGCTCGGCCGGGTCGACGACGTCATGCTGATCTCCGGGCACAACATCTCGACCACCGAGGTGGAATCCGCGCTGGTGTCGCATCCGTCGGTCGCCGAGGCGGCCGTGGTGGGTGCGACCGACCCGACCACCGGCCAGGCAATCGTGGCATTCACCATTCCTCGCGGCAATGTGGACACTTCGGGTGAGGCCGGCGAGAAACTGATCCAGGATCTGCGTAACCACGTCGCCAAGAAGCTCGGCCCGATCGCCAAGCCGCGGCAGATCATGCTCGTCGCCGAACTGCCGAAGACCCGTTCTGGCAAGATCATGCGGCGGCTGCTGAAGGACGTCGCGGAGAACCGCTCGCTGGGCGACGTCACGACCCTGCAGGACTCGGCCGTGATGGACCTGATCTCGTCGGGCATGCAGGCGGGTAAGTCCGAAGACTGAGACACCTATCTATTAACGGCGGCAGGCCTGCGATTGTAGGGTCTGCCGCCGTTTCATGTGCACAGTCCACTTTCGGGCTTTTGCCGGTGCTTGCATTATGGCAAAACCATAATGCGTAACCATCGCTCATCAATATCTCCCACCCCTTCCAAGACATCGGTCCGTTTGCATACGTTCACGTGAGCCTCGAATCCGAGGCCGGTTTACCGCCGTCCGCTGCACCCCAGCGCTCGGTCACGTCAACGGAGGTACACGTAGTGCGCAAGGTGGTCGTGGGACTGCTCGGCGCCGCGATGGTCACCAGTGTCGGGGTCATGCTCCCCGGTGGTGCCAACGCCGCCCCGCCAGTGGATCCAGCGCCGGTCGCAAAGGCCGATGCCAACGCAGCACCCGTCGATGATCTGCCCAACCCGCTCGAGGACAAGCGGCGGGCCCTGCGCGAGCAGGCCGTCGCCGACGTGGTGAGCGGCAAGGCCAAGGCGGTGACGAAGGACGGCAGCTCGGTCGTCAAGGTCGGACGGACGCAGGGCTCGGGCACGAGCAACCGCACCGTCGCCAAGTCCGGCCAGGACCAGTACGTCGAGGTCGGCCGCGAGAAGACCGACCGGATCTTCGTGATCCTCACCGAGTTCGGCAACGAGCGCAGCCCGAACTACCCGGACAAGGACACCAACCCCGCGATCCCGGGGCCGGCCCGCTTCGACGGTCCGCTGCACAACGAGATCCCCGAGCCGAACCGCTCCGTGGACAACTCGACGGTGTGGCAGGCGGACTACTCGGCGGACTTCTACCGCAACCTGTACTTCGGTGAGGGCACGGGCGTCGAGTCGGTCAAGACCTACTTCGAGACCCAGTCCTCCGGCCGGTACAGCGTCGACGGCGAGGTCACCGACTGGGTGAAGGTGCCGTTCAACGAGGCCCGCTACGGCCGCTCGAACGACCTGCCCACCGACGCCAACGGCGACGACCCGGCCGTCTGCGCGAGCCAGGTCTGCAACAACACCTGGGCCCTGGTCCGCGACGCCGCCAACGTGTGGGTCGCCAACCAGAAGGCCGCCGGGCGCACCGACGCCCAGATCGCCGCCGACATGAAGTCGTTCGACCAGTACGACCGTTACGACTTCGACGGCGACGGCGACTTCAACGAGTCGGACGGCTACATCGACCACTTCCAGATCGTCCACTCCGGCGGCGACCAGGCCGACGGTGACCCGTACCAGGGTGAGGACGCCATCTGGAGCCACCGCTGGTACGCCTTCGGCACCGACCAGGGTCGCACCGGCCCGGCCGGCAACCTGCTCGGCGGCACCCAGATCGGCACCACCGGCATCTGGATCGGCGACTACACGATCCAGCCCGAGAACGGCGGCCTGAGCGTCTTCGTCCACGAGTACGGCCACGACCTCGGCCTGCCGGACGACTACGACACCTCCGGTGGCGGCGACAACAACAACGAGCACTGGACTCTGATGGCGCAGAGCCGGCTCAGCGCCAAGGAGGACCAGGGCATCGGCACCCGCCCCGGCGACTTCGGGGCCTGGAACAAGCTGCAGCTCGGCTGGCTCGACTACGAGACCGTCGTGCCCAGCCAGAAGAAGACCCTCCAGCTCGGCCCGCAGGAGTACAACACCGCGAAGGCCCAGGCCGCCGTGGTGGTGCTGCCGGACAAGGAGGTCGCCACCGACCTCGGTGCCCCGTTCGCGGGCGCCGGTCAGTTCTTCTCCGGTAACGCGGACGACCTGAACACCTCGATGAGCAAGGCGATCGACCTCACCGGCAAGACGACGGGCGCGGTCACCCTCAAGGGCCGCTACGAGATCGAGGTCGACTACGACTACCTCTACTTCGAGGCCTCGACCGACGGTGGCACGACGTGGACCCGCCTCAACGGCACGGTCAACGGCGCTGCCTTCCCGACGGACGCCAGCGGCACGCCGTCGCTGACCGGCAGCACGGGTGGCGCGTGGGTCGACATCGCGGTGCCGCTGAACGCCTACGCCGGCAAGAAGATCGACTTCCGGCTGCACTACCTGACGGACGGCGGTGTCTCCGAGGGCGGCTTCTTCGGCGACGACGTCACCGTCACCGCGGACGGCGCGACCGTCTCCACCGACGGTGCCGAGGGTGCCAGCACCTGGGCCCTGAACGGCTTCACCATCGTCGGCGGCACCTCGATCGAGACGTTCGACAACTTCTACATCGCCGGCCACCGCAGCTACGTGTCGTACGACAAGTACCTGAAGACCGGCCCGTACTTCTTCGGTTACCTCCCGACATTGCCGGACAAGGTGGACCACTACTCGTACCAGGAGGGTCTGCTGATCTCCTACTGGGACACGTCGCAGGTCGACAACAACACCAACGTCCACCCGGGCAGCGGCCGCAACCTGTACATCGACAGCCGCCCGGCGCCGTTCTACAACCTCGAGGGGCTGCCCTGGCGGGCCCGCATCCAGGTGTACGACGCGCCGTTCAGCCTGAAGAAGGCGGACTCGTTCACGCTGCACATCAACGGCAAGGCCAGCTACATCCGGGGCCAGGCCGCGCAGCCGCTGTTCGACGACACCAAGAAGTACTTCTACGACGAGCTGCCGAACCACGGCGTCAAGCTCCCCGCCGTCGGCGTCAAGATCAAGGTGGTCGACGTCAACGGGACCTCGATGAAGGTCAAGTTCGGCTGATCCACCCGTAACAAACACGGCGCCCGGGGAGTCCACTCCCCGGGCGCCGTCGTGTCGGAACCAAGGAGGATCGGTGCACGTCCCAGTCATCGTGAAGAAAATCGGGTTTGTCGTCCTTTTCCTGCTCTCCGGGTGTGCCGCCGGCGGCGAGCTCCCGAGCGGCGCGGAGCCCGCGAGCGCCCTGCCGACACTGAGCGCACCCACGGCGCCACCGAGCGAACCGACCGACGACACCAAGGCGACCACGGTCATCGTCGGCACGGTCAGCCGCGGCGGATCGGGACCGTGCTACAGCCTCGTCACCGACGACGGAGTCCAATATGCCCTCTATGAAGCCAAGGGTCGCGCATTGTCGACCGGCATTCGGATTACCGTCGACGCGGTGCCGTCCCGGTTACGGATCGACTGCGGACCGGGAACTCTCGTCGAGGTCAAGACGCTGACACCGCTGCGCTGAGCGCGAACAACATAAAGATCTCAATTCTTTTGTTGCCAGCACTTCCATACATCTGACTGTTTGCATACGTTCACGTGAGCCCCGAATCACGGGGCCGTTTACCGCCGATCCGCTGCACCCAGCGACTCGGTCACGTCAACGGAGGTAGTAAGTGCGCAAAGTAGTCGTGGGACTACTCGGTGCCGCAATGGTCAGCAGCGTCGGGATCTCCCTCCCGGCCGCGGCGATGGCGGCCCCTCCGGTGGATCCGGCCCCGGCGACGGCCAGCAAGAAGGCCCCGGTGGACGAGTTTCCCAACCCGTTCGAGGACAAGCGCCGGGAGCTGCGTGAGGCGGCCATCAACGGCATCCTCAAGGGCACCGTCAAGACGCAGCAGCGCGGCGGTAGCACCGTTGCCAAGCTTGGCAAGACCCGCGGTGGTGGCGAGACCAACCGCCGCGTCGCCCGCGCCGGTCAGGACCAGTACGTCGAGCTGACCAACGAGCGGACCGACAAGATCTTCGTGATCCTGGCGGAATTCGGCAACGACCGGCACCCGGACTACCCGGACGTCGACAGCGACCCGGCGACGCCGGGCCCGACGACCTTCGAGGGCCCGCTGCACAACGCGATCCCCTCGCCGGACCGCACCAAGGACAACAGCACGGTGTGGCAGTCTGACTACAACCAGGCCCACTACCAGGAGCTCTACTTCGGTAAGGGCAAAGGCGTCGAGTCGCTCAAGACCTACTACGAGACCCAGTCGTCCGGGCGCTACAGCGTCGACGGCAAGGTCTCCGACTGGGTGAAGGTCAACTACAACGAGGCCCGCTACGGTCGCGACTGCGACATCACCGGCGCCTGCACCGACACCAACATGTGGGCGCTCGTCACCGACGCCGCCAACAAGTGGGTCGCCGACCAGAAGGCCGCCGGCCGCACCGACGCGCAGATCGCCGCCGACATGAAGTCCTACGACCAGTGGGACCGTTACGACTTCGACGGCGACGGCGACTTCAACGAGTCGGACGGCTACATCGACCACTTCCAGATCGTCCACGCCGGCGGCGACCAGTCCGACGGTGACCCGCAGCAGGGTGAGGACGCCATCTGGGCGCACCGCTGGTACGCGTACAACACCTCGGCCGGCGTCACCGGCCCCGCCACCAACAAGGCGGGTGGCACGCAGATCGGCAACACCGGCGTCTGGATCGGTGACTACACCGTCCAGCCCGAGAACGGCGGCCTGAGCGTCTTCGCTCACGAGTACGGCCACGACCTCGGCCTGCCGGACGACTACGACACCTCCGGTGGCTCGAACAACAACAGCGAGTTCTGGACCCTGATGGCGCAGAGCCGTCTCTCCGGCGCCGGCGAGCCCCTCGGCACGCGCCCGGGCGACCTCGGTGCCTGGCAGAAGCTCCAGCTCGGCTGGCTCGACTACGAGACCGTGGTCGCGGGTCAGAAGAAGACCCTCGAGCTCGGCCCGCAGGAGTACAACAGCTCCAAGGCGCAGGCCGCGGTTGTGGTGCTGCCCGACAAGGAGGTCACCACCGACCTCGGTGCGCCGTTCGCCGGCACCAAGCAGTACTTCTCCGGCAACGACGACAACCTCAACACCACGCTCACCAAGTCGGTCGACCTGACCGGGGCCACCTCGGCGTCGCTCGACCTCAAGGGCCGCTACAACATCGAAGAGGGTTACGACTACCTCTACTTCGAGGCCTCCACCGACGGCACCACCTGGACCGCGCTCGACGGCACGGTCAACGGCGAGCCGCTGATCAAGGACGGCGCGGTGCCCCCGCGTCCGGCCCTGGGTGGCGACAGCGCCGGCGAGTGGCGCAACGTCAGCATCCCGCTGACCGCGTACGCCGGTAAGAAGGTGCAGGTCCGCCTGCACTACATCACCGACGGCGGCCTGTCCGCGGGCGGCTTCTTCGGCGACGACCTCACCATCACGGTGAACGGCGCCGCGGTCTCCACCGACGGTGCCGAGGCCACCCCGACCTGGACCGCTGCCGGTTTCAGCATCGAGGGCTCGTCCTACACCGACGAGTACGACAACTTCTACATCGCGGGCAACCGCACGTACACCAAGTTCGACAAGTACCTGAAGACCGGCCCGTACAACTTCGGCTGGGCGAGCACCAGGCCGGACTGGGTCGAGCACTTCGCGTACCAGCAGGGCCTGCTGATCTCGTACAACGACACGTCGGTCGCTGACAACAACGTCAACGTGCACCCCGGCCAGGGTCGTAACCTGATCATCGACAGCCGCCCGGCGCCGTTCTACAACCTCGACGGCACCCCGTGGCGCTCGCGCATCCAGCTCTACGACGCGCCGTTCGGCACCACCAAGGCGGACTCGTTCACGCTGCACATCAACGGCAAGGCCAGCTACATCCGCGGCCAGGCCGCGCAGCCGACGTTCGACGACACCAAGAAGTACTTCTACGACGAGATCCCGTGGGCCGGCGTCAAGCTGCCGGCCGTCGGCGTCAAGATCAAGGTCGTGGAGCAGAAGGGCACCTCGCTCAAGGTCAAGTTCTCCTGATCCACCCGCACCACAGCGACGCCCGGGGGCCGAGGCCCCCGGGCGTCGCCCTTTTCTCACCCCCACGGGAACCCGCAGGGCCGGGCCCGGGTCTCACTCACGGAGGTGGGTCATGATCTCGTTTTCCCGTACGGCCACAGCAACGTTCCTGGTCCTCGGCAGTCTGACGGGGTGTTCCGGCGCCGAAGTGACACCCGGCAACTCCGTGCCCGTCACCCCCAGCGACTCGGCCTCCACGGTCGCGCCCGCACCCAGCGGTCCGTACAACTCGGTGCCCACCGGGCCCGCGCCGTCCAAGCCGGCCGGCATCCCGAAGACGCCCACGGACAACATCCCCTCGCCCGGCTGGATCGAGGGCACGATCACCCGCGGCGGCGGCGGCCCCTGCTACGGGCTGGTCACCTTCGACGGTGTCGCCTACGCCATGTACTCCGTCGAGGGCATCAAACTCGCCAAGGGCGACCACATCCGGGCCGAACTGACCCCGGCGAAACTGCGCATCGACTGCGGTGAGGGCATCCCGGTCGCCATGGGTGCCATCCAGCGGTTTCCCTAGGCCCGTACGCTGGTTCGCATGAGTGCCCAGGTGGACGAGGCGTGCGTACTGACGGAGGGCCCCTGGACCCACCGTTTTGTCGGCGCCAACGGCAGCCGGTTCCACGTCGTCGAGGCGGGCACCGGGCCGCTCGTCCTGCTGCTGCACGGCTTCCCGGAGTTCTGGTGGGCCTGGCACGACGTGCTGACCCGGCTCGCCGACGCGGGCTTCCGGGCGGTGGCGGTCGACCTGCGCGGATACGGCGCCAGCGACAAGCCCCCGCGCGGCTACGACGGCTACACGATGGCCGCCGACGTGACCGGCCTGATCCGCGCGCTCGGCGAACGCTCGGCGATGATCGTCGGCGCGGGCGCCGGCGGCATGATCGGCTGGGCCGCGGCGGCCTTCCACCCCAAGATGGTCAGCCGGCTGGTGGTGCTCGGCGCGGCCCACCCGCTGCGGCTGCGCGCGGCGCTCTTCGCCGACCCCCGCGGCCAGGCGGCGGCCAGCGCGTCGATCCTGCGGTTCCAGGTGCCCCGCTACGAGCACGTGCTGACCAGGAACGACGCGGCCGTGGTCGGCGAGCTGATCGAGCACTGGAGCAGTCCGAGATGGACGCAGACGGCCGAATACGCGGAGTACGCCGCCCGGTGCCGGGAGGCCATCCAGATCCCGCAGGCGGCGTTCTGCGCGCTCGAGGCGTACCGGTGGGTGTTCCGGTCCGCGCTGCGGCTCCAGGGCTACCGCTTCGTCAAGCTCATGCAGCAGCCGCTGGTCACCCCGACCCTGCAGATGCACGGCGAGCTGGACACGGCGGTGCTGCCCCGCACGGCACAGGGCTCGGGCCGCTACGTGATCGCGCCGTACGAGTGGCGGCTGATCCCGGACGCCGGCCACTTCCTCCACCAGGAGGCGCCCGACCTGGTCACCGGCGAGATCCTGCGCTGGCTCAAGGCCTGATCAGACGCGGTGCTCGTAGAGCTCGGTGACCTCGTTCGCCGGGGCCCAGCCCTGGTAGACGCCGAAGTCGAACTCCTCCAGCCCCAGCTCCCGGGCGACCGGCGCGCGGCCACCCGTGTACTCCAGGCGCAGCCAGTTGTCGGCCTCGGCGAGCACGATGAACGGCTCGCCGCGCCACGAACAGGTTGTCCGGACGTACACCAGGTCGCCGAACTCGCCGGGCTTGAGCACCCGGACGTGCCGGCCGGGCCGGACCTCGTCGAAGCCGTCGGCGGGCTCGGGCGCGTAGACCCGCACGTTCTCGCCGTCCGGCGCGGCGTCGTACTCGCGCCCCTGCCAGTTGACCACGTAGCCGTCCCGCATCACTGCTCACCGACCCGGCGCCACACCGGCGCGTCACAGTCGAAGACCGCGATCATCTGCTCGGTGCCGTCGGCGTCCATCCGCCACAACTGCGCGCCGTGCGGCAGCCGCACACTGTCCACCTTGAACTCCGCGATGACGTCCTTGCCCTCGCCGGGGGCGAACCCGTTGCCCCGGAACGGCGGCCGCTCGATGACCCAGCCGTCCATGGCCCGCAGTGCCTGCTCGCTCTGCCCGCCGTACGGGATGCGGTAGAGGCTGGGCCGGTGAGCCGGCCAGCGGAGCACAAAGGCCTCCTTGGCGTCGCCCTGATAGGGCGAGCCGTCGTAGAGCAGGCCGAGGGCCGCGAAGAGATCGCCGGGGCTGCGCAGGTGCTCGACCTCGCCGGACCGGTGCACGAACCCGGCAACCCGGTCGTAGCCCCGCTCCAGGTAGTAGTCGACCTGCTCGGCCGGCACTGCCTTCTGCATCATGGTCAGCTGCGCGGTGGCCTCGGCGGGCTGCGGCTGCGGCACCGGCGCCGGCGCGTCCACCGGCTCGCCGCCCAGCCCGGCCTCGACCGCCCAGGTGGCAAGCGCGATGACCTGCGGACCGGGATACTTCGCGCCGATCGGCGACGTCGGATTGACGGCGAACGACCAGGCCGGATCGGGCCAGTTCCGGATCAGATCGACGAACCGCACCCCGACCGTGCGGGTGGGCTCGGCGAAGTGCTCGGCGAGCCGGTCCCGGCTGGTGAAGACCACCAGGAACCGGTCACCGTCGATCTCCTCGGTCCGGAAGGCGAACCCGGACTCGCCGGGAGCGCTGCCGGGCCGCGAGTTGGACGCGACGGGCACGAGAACGGTGGCGAGCAGCAGCGTGGAGAGGAAGGAATCGGTGCTGCTCTCATCGACGGCGCGGTAGAGGTCGCGCTCGACCTCGTTCGCCGGTACGAAGTCGTCGTCGAAGCTCGTCCTGGAGTCGGCGGAGTCGGCCGCGGTGCCGACCGGTCCGTCCTGGCCGGGACCGCTGCCGATGCCGGGACCGCTGCCGGTGCCGGTGCCGGGACCGCTGCCGGCCGACCAGGTATCGGCTGGTCCGGTGCCGGATGTGGCGTCCGCGTCGGTCGTTGCGGCATCAGTGGTGTCGGCGCCCGTCGTCCTGGCGTCGCCGGTGCCGGTCGTTGTGGTTTGGGCCGCTTCCGGGCCGGAGGTGCCGGGTCGGGCCGGTGCCGGGTCGGGCCGGGACGGCGCCGCGCCGGGTGGCTGCGGGGACGGCGTCGACGGCGCGGGCGGGATGGTGGGCCGGGATGCTCCGGCCGGGACGATCGGGGTGCTCGCGGAGCGGCCGGCACCACCTGCGCCGGGGATGACCGGCGGCACCAGGCCGGGCTGCGCCGACTTGGCCTGCTCCTGGGTAGCAGGCGGGGCAGCGCGGTTGCCGGCGAGGGCCTGAGCGGCGGCGGCCATGGAAGGCGGCCGTTCCTCGGGCGCGGTGACCTGACGGCGCGGCAGCCCACCGGGGGGCGCGCTCTGGTCGTCGTCCTGGCCCCTGACCCCGGTCTCGCCGGAGCCACCCGGGACATCATCGGTGCCCGGCGGCGGCGGGATGTGGGCGGGCAACGGCGGCGTCTGGGCCATCGGCGTCCGCGTGGGCAGCGGGGAGTCGGGCCGCTGCAACGGCTGCGGGGCGGCAGGCGCGCCACCCGTGGGGGCTGCGGTGCGACTGCCCAGGGCGCTGAGGGCACTGGAACCGGGGGCAGACCGCGGGCCGGAACCCGCCGAATCGCTCGGGGGCAGAGTCGGCGGCTGATAGGCGGCAGGCACTTCACCGGCGGCACCGGCCGCGGGCCGCAGACCACCACCGGCCCGCGCCGATGGGCCGCCGGGCTGGGCCGGTGATCCACCGGGCCGGACCGATGGGCCGCCGGGTCGGGCCGATGGGCCGCCGGGCTGGGTCGGCGATCCGCCGGGTCGGGCCGATGGGCTACCGGGCTGGGCCGGTGATCCACCGGGTCGGGCCGATGGGCTGCCGGGGTCGTGGGTCGGGCCGCCGGCGGGTCCACGATCGCCTGGCTGGTCGGCGGCCGGACCGCCGGGCTGAGCGGGACGAGGGCCGGACGACGTGCCGAAGCCGTTGAACTGGCCGCCGGGGATGCCGCCGTCATGTCCAGCCGGGGCTCCCGGCACCCGGGAGGGCAGACCGCTGGGCAGCACCGCTCCGGGGGTGCGCAGCGGCAGGCCACCCGGCCCGACCGGGGCGCCGGAACCGGCAGCGGCGGAAGAAGAGGAATCAGGCAGCCGGCCACCCAGGCCGGCGGCGGATCCACCACCCGCCGGGTCACCCGAGAACCGCCCGTCGGAGGGCGACCCGCCATACGCGGACGCCGACGAGCCGGCAAGAGGCGCAGAACCGCCCGAAGGTGTCGAGCCGGACGCCAGGCCGGCCGGCGCCCCACCACCGGAACCAGCCGGTCCGGTCGGCATGGACCCACTCGGCACGGACCGGCCCGGGACGGTCCCGCTCGTGGCAGCACCGCCATAGGCCGAACCACCAGAGCCGGCACCACTGGAGCCAGGACCACCGGAGCCGGCGCCGTAGGCCGGACCGCCAGACCCAGGACCGCCGGAGCCGGCGCCGTAGGCCGGACCGCCAGACCCAGGACCATCAGGCCCGGCGCCGTAGGCCGGACCGCCAGACCCAGGACCATCAGGCCCGGCGCCGTAGGCCGGACCACCTGACCCAGGAGCGCCGGAACCGGCACCGTAGGCCGGACCGCCGGAGCTAGATCCGCCGTAGGCAGGGCTGCTGGAAGCGCCGCTGGGCGCGGGGCTGCCCGGGATGGGCCCGCCAGACTCCGGGCCCGCATAGGTCTGTGCCGCCGCGTTGTATCCCTGGGCCGCAGCCGTCGCGGCCAATGTCGCCGCGGCGTGCAGGTCCTGGATGCGGTTCGGCGCGTTGCTGCCCTCGCGGCCCGGGCCGCGGGTCGGCAGGCGCAGGTCGCCGCGGGAGAGCTGGGCCACGAACCAGGCCGGCAGGTATCCCTCGATCGGCAGGCCCGGGTTGACCGCCAGCCACCATTCGAGGTTCGGCCAGGTGTCGGCCAGTTCCTGGTACGCGACGCGGCGGGCCGAGCCGGTGTAGTCAGCCAGGCACGCCTGCAGGGCGGACGGCGAGGTGAAGGCGAGGACATGCGTACGGCCGCCGGTGCTCCACGTGCCCCAACCGAGCGGGGCGAGGCCGGCGAGGGCATCCGCCGAGACCGGAAGGAGCAGGTCGACACCGGCGAGAATGCGGAAGTAGGACTCCTGGTCGTCGGTGCGCAGGGCATTGCGCATCGCGATCTCGGCGTCCGTAGCCGGTTCCCACTCGGTCACGTCCACCTCTCCCTTCGCGGCGAACGGGCCATCTCAACGCGTACAACCTACAAGGTCAGGCGCCGATCACAATGGGCGGCCGTACGCATACAGCCAAGAAGTGTGATCGAACCCGATTGTGTCGCGTAGCGATACTGCCCGATGACCCGGGGTAGCCGGATCGCGGGAGAGTCAGGAACGGCCGGGACCAGACGGCCCGGCCGCCCCTGCGAAGGCTCAGAGGAAGCGCTTCTCCGCGTTGCCCTCGGTCGTCGCGTAGTCCTGCGCGGACCGGTCGACCGCAAGCTTGATGTCGCGGAGGATGTTCTTGAGGTCGGTGGCGGCCGTGTCCCACTTCTGCTGGCGCTGATAATACGCCGCCTGCGCCTTGCCCTCCCACGTGTCCACCAGCGGTTTCGCGTCGGCCTGGAGCTGGCTGAGCTTGGTGTCGAGCTGGTCGACAGCACTCTGGATGTCGACGCCGGCGTCAGCCAGGGCAGCGAAGTCAACGCGTAGCAAACCGTCGCTCATGTCGTGCTCCTTCGAGATCGAAGTTAGAGCGGCAGGCTGACGCCGCCGCCACCGGACTTGGCCACCTGACTGGCGGCCGAGGAGTCGGTGGTGTCGTAGCTGACACCGGAGGTCCTGATCGCCTCGGCGGTGTCCGCGAGGGCCTTGTTGAGCTGCTTGAGGTCCTGCTCGTACTGGTTCTTCACGGACTCGAACGCCCGGCCGCCGCTGCCGACCCAGGCGGTCTGCAGCCGGGAAAGCCGGCCGATGAGCTTGTTGAGCATGTCCGTCAACTCGCTGTTGACCTGGTCGAAACTCGCGGAAACCCGCGCCATCTCCACGGAACTTGCCTGCGTCTGGGACACCCCGGACGTCACCCCGCTTTCTTGATCGTCTGTCCTGCCCGGGGTCCGGCATGGCTCGCTTTCCGCCGCGGACCCGGGTGCGTTGACGTGACATTCAGGTTAACCGCTCCCGGGTAACAGTGGGGGGCCCGCCTGAGCTGCCGTTTATCCATTGCCGTCGCTGACCGTAACGGGTCGGACGCGGCCACGGTAGCCGGGTCGGGGACCCTGTGGATATCCACAGGGCCCCCTGCGTCCGCGGCCCGCGCCATACGATGAGCCCGCTCAGGCAAGGCGAAATCGGGGAAGGGCAGGCGCACGGTGACGGCAGACCTGGCGGGCGGTCGCAGCTTCCCGGAGCTCAGCGGCGCGGGCGAGCGACTGCCGAAGGTACGCACCCAGCGTGTCCGACATGGACGTTTATTCGGTATTCGCACCGGTCAGTGGGTCAGCACCCAGGTGGCCGCCGTCGCCTTACTTGTCGGGGCAGTCAACGGCCCGATCGCGCTCGCCGCTGCGGCCTTCGTGGCGATCGTCCTGCTCGCCGTCACGTGGCTGCGGCTGCGCGGCCGGTGGGCGTTCGAGTGGCTCGGCACCGGGATGCGATTCGCCGGGCGCCGGCACACCGTCGCGGTCGCCGACCGGCCGACCGCGCTGCTCGAGTTCGTCGCGCCCGGCGCCCGGATCGAGCAGACCGAGCTCGCCGGCGACCCGGGCGCGGTGCTCGTCGACGGCTACGGCCTGACCGCGGTGCTGGAGCTGGGCGACCCCAGCGGTCTGCTCGCCGAGGAGACGGTCACGCTGCCGTCCCCGGCTGGCCTGCTGCCGCCGGCCGGCACCGAGCACCCGCCGTGCCGTCTCCAGCTCATTCTCGTCGGCGCCCCCGCGCCCTCGCTGCGGGCCGGCGGCGGCACCCCGGCCAACTCCTACCGCCAGCTCACCGACGGCCGCCTGCTCGGCCACAGCCGGGCCCTGTTGGCCGTGCGCGTGCTGCGGGCCGACGGCTGGTCCGAAGACGATCTCCGGCGGGCGCTCTCCGGGCTGGTCCGCAAGCTGCTGCGCCGGCTCGGCCCGACCCCCGCCCGCCCGCTCGGCGAGGCCGCGGCCCTGCGGGTGGTCTCCGAGCTGGCCCATGACGACGGCATCGGCGCCGCCCAGGAGACCTGGCCCGGCCTGCGGGTCGGCAGCCTGACCCAGGCCACGTTCCGGCTGCGCCGCTGGCCCGACCTGCGCGTCGAGACCTCGCGCCGGCTGGTGTCCCGGCTGTTGACCCTGCCCGCGGCCGCGACCACGGTCGCCCTGGGCGTGGGCCCACGCTCCGCCACCGGCGCGGAGACCGCCATCGACCTCACCGTGCGGCTGGCGGCTCCCGACAGCGCGGCTCTGTCCGTGGCCACGCAGGCCCTGCGCAAGGTACTGGCCGGCGAGCGCGCCACGGCCCGCCGGCTGGACGGTGAGCACCTCGACGGGCTCACCGCGACCCTGCCGCTCGGCATCCCGGAGGTGCCCGGCCGGCCCAGCCCGGATGCCGCCCGGGCCGACCTGCTGGACGACCTCCAGCTGCCGATCGCCCCGGCCGGGCTCATGATCGGCAGCAACCGCCGGGGCGAACCGGTGATCGCCCGGCTGTTCCGCCCGGAGCAGACCAGGGCGCTGCTGGTCGGCGGTGTCCGCTGCGCCCAGCTGGTGGCGCTGCGGGCGATGGCGCTGGGCGCCCGGGTGGTCGTGCAGACGGCCCGCCCGCAGGCCTGGGAGCCGTTCGTCCGGGGCGCCGCGGTGCCGGGCGAGGCGATCACGGTCATCCCGCCGGGCCGGGCCGTGGAGATCCCCCCGGGCTCGGCGCTGCATCCGCTGCTGGTGGTGGTCGACATCGGCCCGGTCGGCGCCGACAACCGCCCGGGCGCGGGCTGGCAGGCCACCTTGGTGGTCCGGGACGACTTCAGCCCGGCCGACGCCGACGCGGCCTCCCGGGCCGACCTGGTGCTGGTCCAGCCGCTGCGCCCGGAGGAGGCGGCGCTGGTGGGCGCGGCGCTGGGGCTCGGCGAGGCGGCGAAGTGGCTGACCCAGATCCGCGCGGACATGGTCGGCGTCATCAACCGGCGTGCGGTCCGCTGGGCGATGCTCTCCCAGACCCCGATCGAAGCCCAGCTGATCGGCCCCCCGGTCCGCGGCTGAGCCCCTCGGCCGGGCTGAGCCCTCGGCCGGGCTGAGCCCTCGCCCAGGCTGAGCCCCTCGGCCGGGCTGAGCCCTCGCCCAGGCTGAGCCCTCGCCCAGGCTGAGCCCTCAACCGCCGCTCAGCCTCAACCGCCGCTCAGCCCCAACCGCCGCTCAGCCCCCAACCGCCGCTCAGCCCCAACCGCCGCTCAGCCCCCAACCGCCGCTCAGCCCCCAACCGCCGCTCAGCCCCCAACCGCCGCTCAGCCCCCAACCGCGGCTCAGCCCCCAACCGCGGCTCAGCCATGGCCGCGGCCGTGCGCAAGGCCGGCCGCGCCGGAGCCAGTGATATCTATCGATTCGTCGTGTTTGCCGGGGTATGAAGGCAACGAGCTCGTCAAGATCGGGGAGTGTCGCCCACCCGGGTGGCCCCGGCGTGGCACCATCCCGTGCCATGGGCATCCTCATCCGGCTGGTCATCACCGCCGTCTCGCTGTGGATCGCAACGCTGGTGATCGACGGCATCCGTCTCACCACCGAGTCCCTCGGGGGGCAGATCGGCGCGCTGCTGGCCGTCGCGGTGATCTTCGGCATCGTCAACGCGGTGCTGCGCCCGATCATCAAGACGATCGGCTGCGGGCTCTACGTGCTGACCCTCGGCCTGATCTCGCTGGTCGTCAACGGCCTGCTGTTCCTGCTGGTCAGCTGGATCGCCGGCCAGTTCGATCTGCCGTTCCACGTGGACGACTTCTGGCCGAGCGCGATCCTCGGCGCGCTGCTGGTCGGCGTGGTGAGCTGGGTGCTCAACATGCTGGTCCCGGACGGCGGCGACGACTGAGCCGATGAGCCCCGTACTCCAGGAACGGCGCGACGGCCTGCTGCTGAGCACCGATCCCGGGCTGATCGACCATGAGCTGGTGCACGGCTGGATCTCCGGCACCTACTGGGCGACCGGCCGGTCCGCCGAGACCATGCGCCGGGCTATCGCCGGCTCGGAGCCGGTCGGCGTGTACCGGGAGGCCGACGGGCGCCAGCTCGCCTTCGCGCGGGTAGTGACAGATGGCGTCGTTTTCGCGTACCTGTGTGATGTTTTTGTCGATCCGGAGTGCCGCGGTCGCGGCCTGGGCGGCTGGCTCGTTCGCGTCCTGCGCGACGACCTGGCGCGGCGCGGCCTGAAGCGGTTCGTGCTGGTGACCCGCGACGCGCACCGGGTCTACGCGCCGCTGGGCTTCGAACCGGTCGACGCCGGGCGCTGGATGGAGTGTGACCTGCAAGCCGCCACCGGCTGATTGGCCTGGTGAGCTACGACATAAGCAAGGAGCGAGCCCTCGGCTGGACCTTACGGTGAGCGGATGGGCGAGGAACGGCGAGGCTATCTGTACGGCCTCACGGCGTACGTGTTGTGGGGCTTCTTCCCGATCTACTTCAAGCTGCTCGCTCCCGCGCCGCCGCTGGAGATCCTGGCGCACCGGGTGATCTGGTCCGTGCTGTTCATCAGCGTGGTGCTGCTGGTGCTGCGGAACTGGCGCTTCCTCGGCCGTATCCTGCGCGACCGCCGGCTGTTCGGCGGGATCACGCTCGCCGCCGTGCTGATCGGCGTGAACTGGGCGACCTACATCTACGGCGTCAACTCGTCCCGGGTCGTCGAGACGGCGCTGGGCTACTTCATCACGCCGCTGGTCGTTGTGCTGCTCGGCGTAACCGTGCAGCGCGAGCGGCTGCGGCTGTGGCAGTGGGTCGCGCTCGGCTTCGGTGGGCTGGCCGTCGCCGTGCTGACCGCCGACTACGGGCACCTGCCCTACATCGCGTTGGTGCTGGCCGCCAGCTTCGGGTCGTACAGCCTGATCAAGAAGCGGCTCTCGCTGCCGCCGGCCGAGGGGCTCTTCATCGAGTCCGCCGTGCTCGCGGTGCCCGCCCTGGGCTACCTCGCCTGGCTGAACCTCACCGGCGGCGCCGAGTTCGGGCACGTGTCGGCCGGGCACACCGCGCTGATGCTGTTGTCCGGCGTCGCTACCGCCGTACCGTTGCTGCTTTTTGCCGGCGCGGCCAACCGGGTGCCGCTGGTCGGCATCGGCATCCTGCAGTACGTCGCGCCGATCCTGCAGCTCGCCTGTGGCGTGCTGCTCTTCCACGAGCCGATGCCACCCGCCCGGCTGGCCGGGTTCGGGTTGGTCTGGATCGCGCTGATCATCTTCACCGTGGACGGGCTGCGCGGCGCGCGGACCGCGGCCAATGGGAGGGCGGCGGCTGCCGCAGCGGCCGCCACCGCCGAACCAGCCGCCGCCCTTCCGCCACGCTGACGGGCGAACCCGTCAGGGGACGTTGTAGGAGAGCAGGGTGCGATCGTCTGTGCGCACCAGCGCAAGCCGCGAGAGCGTCCCGGTGGTGAAGTGCGTCAGGCCGGACATCTTGACCTCTTTGCCCGGCGACGCGGTCCACGAGCCCAGCTGCTCGCTCTCCTCATCCGGGCCGTAGGCCATCAGCCGGATCGTGTACGGCTGCGAGTCCTTGTCACCGTTGTAGAAGCACTCCAGCTCGACCTTGGTGCCACCGGCCGCACCGGCCAGGTTGATCCGGGCGGACACCTGCACCCGCTCGTTGGCCGGGGTCATGGCGATCGCCGGGCCGGGCACCGCAGGATCCGGACCGGCGCCGCGGCCCATCCAGAAGACCGCGCCGACGCCGACGACCAGCGCCAGGCAGGCGGCGGCGAGCGCCGAGCCGAGCACCCGCCAGCGGACCCGGCGGCGCTCGTCGCGTCGCGTCGACTGGGCCGCCGTGACCAGGTCCGGCATGCTCATGCTGGTGCGGCGGGTCCGCATGGGCTGCGGATCGGGCGAGAGCAGCTTCTCCAAGTCGGCGGGGTCCAGCCGGCCGAGCAGCCCCGGCAGCACGGCGATGTCGGCCACCGCCTCGCGGCAGAACGAGCAGGTCGCCAGGTGGCGCTCGTAGGCGGCGCGTTCGGCGGGAGACAGGGCGCCCAGGACGTACGCACCGTCGTCGTGCTCGTGGTCGCACCTCATCCCGTCACCCCCATCTCGTCCAGGACCATGCGCAGCGAGCGCAGGGCGTAGTGCGTCCGCGACTTGACCGTGCCCGGCGGCACCCCCAGCCGCGCGGCCGCCTCGGCCACGGAACGCCCCTGGTAGAAGCACTCCACCAGGACCTCGCGGTGACTCTGGGACAGCCGTCCGAGGGCCTCCGCGACCGTCCAGGCCTCCACGGCCCGGTCGGCCTCGTCCGCGCTGGGCGGCGGCTCGGGAATCATGTCGGTGACCACCTCGCCCACCCGGACCGACCGGCGCCGCCAGGCATCGATCGCCAGGTTGCGCGCGGTGGTGAACAGCCATGACCGCACCGCGCCACGTTCCGGGTCGAGTGCCTCCGGGTAACGCCAGGCCCGCAGCAGCGTCTCCTGCACCAGGTCCTCCGCCCGCTGCCGGTCGCCTCCGGAGAGCCGTACGGCGTGCGCGAACAGGGCTTCCCCGTGCTCGTCCTGCAGGGCGCGCAGCAACTCGGCATCCTGATCTTCCAAGCCTGCCGACCTCCTCCGCGCGCTCCAACCCGTACTACGTGCCGGGTGGGCGGGCGGTTCAACGGCAGGTCAGGCAGTGGCGGCGTCTCCCGCGGAGAGGGCCTCGGCGACGCTGCGGGCGGCGGCGGTGAGCTTGGCGCGCACGACCCGGGCAGAGGTCAGCATCTCCGCAGCCGGCAGCGCACAGGCCAGCACCAGCCGGCGTTCCATGTCCCGGTCGGCGACTACGTTCACCGCGGCGCAGGCGAGCCCCTGGCGGAACTGGCCCATCTCGAGCTGCATCCCGCGCCGCTCGCCCGCGGCCAGGTCGGCCTCGAGCGCCTCGGGCGAGGTCAGCGTGGCCGGGGTGAACGCCCGCATGCCCCAGTCGCGCAGATAGCGGGCGCGCTGGTCGGCCGTGAGCGTGGCGAGCAGGGCCTTGCCGAGCGCGGTGGCGTGACCGCCCTCGTCGAAGCCGGGCACCATGTCGTCCATGAACGGCGACCGGGCGCCCTCGGCGGACGCGGTCACCGCGATCCGGCCGCCGACGAAGCGGCCCAGATAGTGGCTGTAACCGGTCTCGACCGCGGCCCGGCGCAACGCCTCGCCCACCGACGGCGGCCCGCGGAAGGCGGAGACGAGCTCGCGGTACCGGTCCGCGATCTCCAGGCCGACAATGTAGGTGCCGTCTTCCCGACGGATCACATAGCCCTCGTACGCCAAGGTACGGACAAGGTGATACGTCGTCGCAACGGTCAGCTCACATCGCCGAGCGATCTGTTTCACGGTGAGTCCGCGCGGGGCCCGACCCACCGATTCGAGCACGCGCAGGGCGCGTGACACGCTCCGGATGAGATCTGACGGCTCCGCCAGGGGGTCGCGCACAGCCACCTCCGACGCCGGGGACTTACACCATATGAATAATCTTCCTCGGACGGAATGCCTGAAGCGTGTCGACCATGACCGATCTCTACGCGACGTGTGGTCATTGACACTCACTGTCCCGGGTCGGCACCGCCGCGGCATACGCTCCGACTGATGGCCGAGCCGCAGACCTCCCCCGCCGAAATCGCCGCTACCAGCGCGAACGCGGCCCGCCCGCTGCGCGCCGCGACCGGGGCGCTGACGACCACCATCGCCTGTTCGGTTCCGGTCTTCCTCGTCGGCGGTCTCGCGGTCCAGATCAGCCAGGAACTGGATTTCAGCCCCGCGGGGCTCGGACTGGCCGTCTCGGCGTACTTCGGCGCCAGCGCGCTCGCCTCCGTGCCCGCCGGCGCCCTCGTCGAACGGTACGGCTCGACCGCCATCGCCCGGGCCGGGATCAGCCTGGCCGCGGTGTCCCTGCTGACGATAGCGGTGGCGGCCCGCTCACTGTGGAGCCTGATCGCGATCCTGGCTCTGGGCGCGGCGGCGAACGCGATGGGCCAGCTGGCGAGCAACACCAGCCTGTCCCGGCACGTACCGGTGCGCCGGCAGGGGTTGTCGTTCGGCGTGAAGCAGGCGGCGATCCCAGTGAGCACACTGCTGGCCGGGGCGGCGGTGCCGGTGGTGGCGCTGACCGTGGGATGGCGCTGGGCGTTCGTGTTCGCGGCTGCCGGGGCCGCGGCGGCGTTGCTGCTGGTGCCGGCCGAACGCAACGAGCGCCGGCACAAGGCGGCAAACGGCGGCGACCGGGCCACCGCGGCGCTGGTGGTGATCGGCATCGGCGCGACCCTGGCGGCCGGCTCCGCGAACGCGCTGGGCACCTTCCTGGTCGACTCGGCGGTGTCCCGCGGCCTGGCGCCCGGACCGGCCGGGCTGGCGCTGACCCTGGGCAGCGCGGTCGGGGTGCTGGCCCGGATCGGCGGCGGCTGGCTGGCGGATCGCCTTCCGGACCGCCAGATCGGCGTCATCGCGGGGATGCTGGCCGTGGGCGCCGGCGGGCTGGCGCTGCTCTCCCAGGCCGGCATGGCGCCGCTGATCGTGGGCGTGGTGCTGGGCTTCGGCCTGGGGTGGGCGTGGCCGGGGCTGATGAACTTCGCGGTGGTCCGGCTGCACCCGCAGGCCCCGGCGGCGGCCACCTCGATCACCCAGACCGGCGTGTACGCGGGCGGCTGCATCGGCCCGCTGAGCCTGGGCGCGGTGGCCACGGCGGCGGGCTACCCGACGATGTGGACGGTGGCGGGAATCGCGATGCTGTGGGCGGCGGCGGCGATGGTGCTCGGCAGCCGCATGCTGCACCGCCATGCAAACCGCGCTGCGGCGCTCACAGAGGCCGGCTGACGGGCCCAGCCGCCGCGGTGGGCTCAGCCGTCACGGCTCAGCCGGTGCGGTCGCGGCTCAGCCGGTGCGGTCGCGGCTCAGCCGGTGCGGTCGCGGCTCAGCCGGTGCGGTCGGCGATGAAGTCGCAGAGCGACTCCATGGCCTGCCGCGGCGATCCCTGCGGCAGCGGCACGAGGCGCGAGCGGGCCTCTTCCGCATAGGTGCGGACGGTCTCCCGGGCCCGCTTCATCGCACCGGACTCCCGCAGCAGCCCCAGCGCCTCGGCGTGCAGCGCGTCGTCGACCAGCGGCCCGGAGGCGAGCAGCTCGCGCAGCCGCACGGCGGAAGCGTCGGTGTCGTCGCCGGCGAGTGCGTAGAGCACCGGCAGGGTCGGCACGCCTTCGCGGAGGTCGGTGCCCGGCGTCTTGCCCGACTGCACCGACTCCGACGCGATGTCGAGCAGGTCGTCGGAGAGCTGGAACGCGATGCCGATCGTCTCGCCGTACCCGGTGAGGGCCTCGACCTGCTCGGGGGTGACGCCGGAGAACAGGCCGCCGAAGCGCGCCGACGTCGCGATGAGCGACGCGGTCTTCTCGGTGATCACGTGCAGGTGGTGGGCGATCGGGTCGGAACCGCGCGGCCCGGCGGTCTCGGCGATCTGGCCGTGCACGAGCCGGGCGAACGTGCGCGCCTGCAGCCGCACCGCCTCGGGCCCGAGCGACGCGGCGATGTCGGCGGCCTGCGCGAAAAGGTAGTCACCGACGAGGATGGCGATCGAGTTGCCCCAGCGGGCGTTGGCGCTGAGCGCGCCGCGGCGCACGGTGGCCTCGTCCATGACGTCGTCGTGGTAGAGCGTGGCCAGGTGGGTCAGCTCGACGACCAGCGCGGCCGGCACGATCTCGGCCCGCGTCGGGTCGCCCATCTGCGCCCCGAGGGCGAGGATCAGCGGCCGGAACCGCTTGCCGCCGGCATCCATGAGGTGCCGCGCGGCCTCGGACACCAGCGGATCGGCGCTGGCGACGTTGCTGCGCAGCGCATCCTCCACCACGGCAAGCGTCGCCGTCACCGACGCGTCGACCGCAGGATCGATGTCGAGGCCGAACGACGTCAGCGCGCTGTCACCGGTGCTCACCACAGTTTCACGATGCCATACGACCCCGACCCGGGCGGGCCCAGGGGTCCCACCAGCAAGATCAAAAACACTGCGAAGGTACGGAACCGGAAAAGTCCCGCCGCCACGGCACCCGAGCACCTGCCAACTCACCCTGATCAGGCCGCTACCGGCCGGGTCGATGGCCGAGGCGAGCGCAGAGAATTTGGCACAAGTGACCCTGCTCTCCCACCGGTCCAGCCGGGAGGTGCAACTCGGAGACCTTGGTAAAAAGTGGCCCTCATAGGGGCCGATATTTACCAAGGTCTCGGGACCAGCCCCGAAGGGGGCGGGGGTGCAATCAGCTGGCAGGGTAAGGGTGGCCGGTCATGAGCCGCCAGGCGATTGGTCGCCCTTGCCCGGTCTCGGCGGGAGCGACGGTCGGCGCCATGCAACCACGCACGACATGACCTTGATCTTGATGGAAGCACCCCGGCCGGAACGGAGCCGGCCGGAGTGCTTTCCGGTTATCGCACGAACTGGGCTGCGTCGTTGGTCAGGTCCAGCAGGGGTGCCGGGATCACGCCCAGCGCCAGCGTCACGATCACGCCGATCACCAGCGCCGCCGACGTCAGGAAGCCCGGGATCGACACCGTCGGGGTGCTCTCGCCCGGCTCGGACAGCCACATCATCACGATCACCCGCAGGTACGGGAACGCCAGCAGCATGCTGGTGACCACGCCCACGATGACCAGCCAGGTCTGGCCACCCTCGATCGCCGCGCCGAAGACCGCGAACTTGCTGGTGAAGCCGCTGGTCAGCGGGATGCCCGCGAAGGCGAGCATGATGAACGAGAAGGCACCCGCGTAGAGCGGGCTCTTGCGGCCCAGGCCCGCCCAGCGGGACAGGTGGGTCGCCTCGCCGTCCGCGTCGCGTACCAGCGAGACGATGCCGAACGCCGCCAGCACCGAGAAGCCGTACGCGACCAGGTAGAACATCGTGCTGGACAGGCCCTCCTTGTTGAGCGCCAGGACGCCCACCAGCAGGTAGCCCGCGTTGGCGATCGACGAGTACGCCAGCAGCCGCTTCATGTCCGTCTGGGTGACCGCCAGGATCGCGCCGGTCAGCATCGTCAGGACGGCGATCGCGCCGAGCACCGGCTGGAAGTCCCAGACCACGCCCTCGAAGGCGACGTAGAGGATGCGCAGCAGCGCGCCGAACGCCGCGACCTTGGTGCAGGCCGCCATCAGCGCCGTGATCGGCGTCGGTGCGCCCTGGTACACGTCCGGCGTCCACACGTGGAACGGCGCCGCCGCGCCCTTGAACAGCAGGCCGATGGCCACCAGGGCGAGGCCGCCGTAGAGCAGCACCTCGTTGCGGGCCGGGTCGGCGACGGCGTCGTGGATCGCGGCCAGGTCGACCGCGCCGGCGAAGCCGTAGATCAGGGCCACGCCGAACAGGAAGAACGCCGACGCGTACGAGCCGAGCAGGAAGTACTTGAGCGCCGCTTCCTGGCTGAGCAGGCGCCGGCGCCGGGCCAGCGCGCACAGCAGGTACAGCGGCAGCGACAGCACCTCGAGCGCGACGAACATCGTCAGCAGGTCGTTCGCGGCGACGAAGAGCAGCATGCCGCCGAGCGAGAAGATGGTCAGCGGGTAGACCTCGGTGGCGCCGGGCCGGCCACCCGCCTGCCGCAGGTCCTTCTCCGAGCCGACCGTGATCGCCGCCTGCGACACGAACGCGCCGCCGGCTTCGACCGTGCGCTCGCCGATCAGCAGCATCGACACCACGCCGAGCAGCAGGATGCTGCCCTGCAGGAACAGCGTCGGGCCGTCGATGGCGACCGCGCCGCCGATGGTCACGACCCGGGTGTTGCGGGTCAGGATGACCGCGGCCAGCGCCGCGACCAGGGAGGCGAGCGCGAGGGTCAGCTGCACCCCGTTGCGCCGGCCCTTCGGCAGCACCGCCTCGATCAGGATGCCGAGGCAGGCCGCGCCGAACAGGATCAACATCGGCGACAGGGCGCCGTAATTGATCTCCGGTAGTTTGAGGTCTCCCATGGCTACGGAGCCACCTTTCCGTTCGCGACCGCGGTCGGCGCCGGATCGGTCGTGCCGACGTCCTGCATGGTTGCCTCCACCGCCGGGTTGATCACATCGGTGACCGGCTTCGGGTAGAAGCCGAGGATCAGCAGCAGGACCACCAGGGGCGCGACCACGAACTTCTCGCGGAGGCTGATGTCCTTGTGCATCGCCGGGACCTCGGTGAGCGCCGGGTTGAGCGTGCCCTGCGTCGTGCGCTGCACCATCCAGAGCACGTACGCGGCGGCCAGGATGATGCCCACGGTGGCGATGACCGCGTAGACCTTGTGCACCGTGAACGTGCCGATCAGCACCAGGAACTCGCTGACGAACGGCGCGGTGCCGGGCAGCGCCAGCGAGGCCAGACCGGCGAAGAACAGCACGCCGGCCAGCACCGGGAGCAGCTTGCCGGCCCCGCCGAAGTCGCTGACCAGCGAGGAGCCGCGGCGGGCCACGAACATGCCGACGACCAGGAACAGCAGGCCGGTGGCGAGGCCGTGGTTGACCATGTAGAGCACCGAGCCGGTGCCCGCCTGGGTGGTGAACGCGAAGATGCCGATCCCGATGAACCCGAAGTGGGCGATCGAGGTGTACGACACCAGCCGCTTCAGGTCGTTCTGGCCGACCGCCAGCAGCGCGGCGTAGATGATGCCGATGACGCCGAGGATCAGCGCCGCCGGGGCGAACCAGCGCGACGCCTCCGGGAACAGCGAGAGGCAGTACCGCAGGATGCCGAAGGTGCCGACCTTGTCCAGCACACCGACGAGCAGCGCGGCGGCGGGCGCCGGGGCGGCGACACCGGCGTCGGGCAGCCAGGTGTGGAACGGGAAGAACGGCGCCTTGACCGCGAAGGCGATGAAGAAGCCGAGGAACAGCCAGCGTGCGGTGGTGGTGTCGAACGCTCCCGAGACCTCGCTGAGCTTCTGCCAGTCGAACGTGTGCCCGCCGACGACCCAGAGGCCGATCACGGCGGCCAGCATGAACAGACCGCCGACCAGCGAGTAGAGGAAGAACTTGACCGCCGCGTACTGCCGGCGGGCGCCGCCGTACGAGCCGATGATGAAGTACATCGGCACCAGCATGACCTCGAAGAACACGTAGAACAGGAACACGTCGGCGGCCGCGAAGACGCCGATCATCGTGCACTCGAGGGCGAGCAGCAGGGCGAAGTAGATCGGCACCGACCGCTGGGTCTCCTCGACGTCGTTCCAGGACGCCAGGATCACCACCGGCACCAGGATCGCGATCAGCATGAGCATCACCAGGGCGATGCCGTCCGCCGCGAAGGTGAACCGGGCGTCCCAGGTGGGGATCCACTGGTAGGACTCGCGGAACTGGAAGCGGTCGCCGCCGGCCTCGAACACGATCCACATGACGATGCTCAGCGCGAGCACCGCCAGCGACCAGCCCAGGGCGACCGTCTTGGCCAGGTGCGCCCTGGTCTTCGGGATGAAGGCCACCACAGCCGCCCCCAGCAGGGGGAACAGCGTCAGGATGGACAGGAACGGAAAGTCGGTCACGCCAACCATCCCAACTGGATTGCGAGGAAGGCACCGACGACCAGGACTACGCCGGTGAGCATGGACAACGCGTACGAGCGGACGAAACCGGTCTGCAGCCGGCGCAGGCGACCCGAGCTGCCGCCGACGGCGGCCGCGAGGCCGTTGACGGCGCCGTCGATGCCCTTGTTGTCGAGGAAGACCAGCGCGCGGGTCAGGTAGATGCCGGGCCGCTCGAAGACGGCCTCGTTGAAGGCGTCGGTGTAGAGGTTGCGGCGGGCCGCGGTGACGACCACACCGGCCGGCTCCGCCACCTTGGCGGTGCCGTTGCGGAACAGCGCCCAGGCCAGGCCCGCACCGGCGATGGTGATGAGGGTCGCCAGCGCGGTGATCCAGCCGTGGCCGATCACCGGCTCGTGCGCCGCCTCCTCGGCACCCAGGACCGGTTCGAGCCACTGCGCGACGCTGGTGTGCATGAGGTAACCGGCGCCGATCGAGCCGAGCGCCAGCAGCATCAGCGGAACCGTCATGATCAGCGGCGACTCGTGCGGCTCGTGGATGTCCTCGGTCCACCGCTTCGGGCCGTGGAAGGTGAGGACGAACAGCCGGGTCATGTAGAAGGCGGTCAGGCCGGCACCGAGCAGGGCCGCGCCGCCGAAGAGCCAGGAGGTCCAGTCCCCCCGCTCGAACGCCGCCGCGATGATCGGCTCCTTGGACCAGTAGCCCGACAGCGGGAAGATGCCGATGATCGCGAGCCAGCCCATCATGAAGGTGAGCCAGGTCCACCTCATGTACTTGCTCAGCCCGCCGAACCGCCGGATGTCGACCTGGTCGTGCATCCCGTGCATGACCGAGCCGGCGCCGAGGAACATGTTGGCCTTGAAGAAGCCGTGCGCGAGCAGGTGGATGATCGCCAGCGCGTACGCGCCGCCGCCCAGCCCGACGCCGAGGAACATGTAGCCGATCTGGCTGACCGTCGACCAGGCCAGCACCCGCTTGATGTCGTCCTTGGCCGCGCCGATGATGCAGCCGATCAGCAGGGTGAGCGCGCCGACGCTGACCACGATCGTCTGCAGCGTGGCGTTCGCCGAGAAGATCGGGTTGGACCGGGCGATCAGGTAGACGCCGGCGGTGACCATCGTCGCGGCGTGGATCAGGGCCGAGACCGGGGTCGGGCCCTCCATCGCGTCGGGGAGCCAGGCCTGCAGCGGGAACTGACCGGACTTACCGGCCGCGCCGAGCAGCAGCAGGATGCCCATGACCAGGACGGTGCCGGCGGACAGCGCGCTGACGCCGTTGAAGACCTCGTCGTACTGGGTGGTGCCCAGGGTGGCGAACATCAGGAAGATGCCGATGGCCAGGCCGGCGTCGCCGACCCGGTTCATCAGGAACGCCTTCTTGCCGGCGGTGGCCGCGGACGGCCGGGTGTACCAGAAGGAGATCAGCAGGTACGACGCCAGGCCGACGCCCTCCCAGCCGAAGTAGAGCATCACGTAGTTGTTGCCCAGGACCAGCAGCAGCATCGCGGCGACGAAGAGGTTGAAGTAGCCGAAGAACTTCCGCCGGCCCTCGTCGTGCTCCATGTAGCCCACCGCGTACAGGTGGATCAGCGAGCCGACGCCGGTGATCAGCAGGACGAACACGCCGGAGAGCGGGTCGAAGAGCAACCCGAAGTCGACGTGCAGCTTGCCGACGGCGATGAAGTCCCACAGGCTCTGCTCCGCCGACCGGGCCTCCGGGTCGAGCCCGCGCAGGCTGAGGAACATCGACAGGCCGAGCACAAACGTGGCGGCGACCGCCGCGACGCCGAGCCAGTGCCCCCACTTGTCGGCCTTCTTGCCCAGCACCAGCAGAACCGTGGCGCTAGCGAGCGGAATGGCGACAAGCAGCCAGATTCCGCTCAGCAGCCCCGTCGCGTGGGCGTACTCCACTGTCTGTTCCACGTGAAGGCCCCTTTAGTACTTGAGGAGGTTGGCGTCGTCGACGCTGGCCGAACGCCGCGTCCGGAAGATCGACATGATGATGGCCAGTCCGATGACGACCTCGGCCGCGGCGACCACCATCACGAAGAACGAGATGATCTGGCCGTCGAGCGAGCCGTTGATCCGGCTGAAGGTCACCAGGGCGAGGTTCGCGGCGTTCAGCATCAGCTCGATGCACATGAACAGCACGATGGCGTTGCGGCGCACCAGGACGCCGGTGGCGCCGATGGTGAACAGGATCGCCGCCAGCACCAGGTAGTAGTCAGGAGTCACTTCTCTGTCCTCTTCAGTGCGGCTTCACTCGCGCTCAGCTCACGCACGGGCAGGATCGCCGAGATGCTGCGCTCCGAGCCGTTGCCGTCCGGCAGCCGGGCCGGCGCGGCCACCGACATGGTGTTCGCGTAGACGCCCGGGCCCGCTTTCGCCCCCGGGTACGAGCCCGGCCGGAAACGCGCCTTCATGCGCGTGACCTGGTCGGCGATGTCTTCCTTGGCGCGCTCGACGTGCGCCATCACCATCGCACCGACGGCCGCCGTGATCAGCAGCGCGGAGGTGATCTCGAAGGCGAAGACGTACTTGGTGAACAGCAGCCGGGCGATGCCCTGCACGTTGCCGCCGTAGGCGTTGTTCGCCTCGGTCAGGCCGACGGCCGTGGCGCCGTCGAACGAGCGGCCCAGACCGGTCGCGACCAGCACGCCGAACGCGACGCCGAGCAGGATCGCCGCGATCCGCTGCCCGCGCAGGGTCTCGATCAGCGAGTCGGAGGCGTCCCGGCCGACCAGCATCAGCACGAACAGGAACAGCATCATGATCGCGCCGGTGTAGACGATGATCTGCACCGCGCCGAGGAACGGCGCCTGGTTGATCACGTAGATGAAGCCCAGGCACAGCATCGTGACGACCAGCCAGAGGGCGGAGTGCACCGCGTTGCGCGCGATGACCATGCCCAGGCCGCCGATGACGGCGAGCGTGCCCAGGATCCAGAAGCCCCACTCCTCGCCGGTGGAGACCTGACTGGCCGCGGCGGCCGCGTACTCGATCATCGAGCCACCTCGCCCAGTGCGTCCTCGGTGACCGCCACGGTCAGCGGCGCCCGCTCGGCGCCGGCCGATGTGCCCGGGTTGGTCAGCGCACCGAGGTAGTAGTCCTTGTCGGTGTCACCCAGCCGCATCGGGTGCGGCGGCTGCTCCATACCGGGCAGCAGTGGCATCAGGAGGTCTTCCTTGGTGAAGATCAAATCCTGACGGTTGTCGCGAGCCAGCTCGTACTCGTTGCTCATGGTCAGCGAACGGGTCGGGCAGGCCTCGATGCAGAGCCCGCAGAAGATGCAGCGGGCGTAGTTGATCTGGTAGATGCTGGCGTACCGCTCACCCGGTGAGAAGCGCTGCTCCTCGGTGTTGTCGCCGCCCTCGACGTAGATCGCGTCCGCCGGGCAGGCCCAGGCGCACAGCTCGCAGCCGATGCACTTCTCCAGGCCGTCCGGATGCCGGTTGAGGATGTGCCGCCCGTGGTAGCGCGGCGCCGGCGTCGGCGGGGTGAACGGGTAATCGGTCGTGATGACCTTGCGGAACATGTGCGCGAAGGTCACCCCGAAGCCCTTGAACGAGCCGGTGAACGTTCCCACGTCACACCTCCTTGTCTGACGTGTCGTTCAGGCTGTCGGCAGGGGTGGTGCCGCCGACCGTGGCGGGCAGCCGTTCGGCGACCGCCCGGCGGGCCCGGGGACTGGGTGGCACCTGCAGGTCCATCGGCGGAACCGGGAAGCTGCCCGGCGGCCGGGCGGCCAGTTGCTCCTCGATGGAGAACTCACGCGGCTTCTTGCTGGCCGGCCAGAGCAGCGCGATGCCGAGCACCACCACCGCCGCGGCGAGGTAGACGAGCCAGCGGGCGCCGCCGTCGATCCGGTCGTTGGTGACCCGGACGCCGGCCAGGAACAGGATCCAGACCAGGTTGACCGGGATCAGCACCTTCCAGCCGAAGCGCATGAACTGGTCGTACCGCATCCGGGGCAGCGTGGCCCGCAGCCAGATGAAGCCGAACAGCAGCAGCAGCACCTTGCCCAGCCACCAGATCAGCGGCCACCATCCGGAGTTGGCGCCCGCCCAGAATTCGGTGATCGGCCACGGTGCGCGCCAGCCGCCGAGGAACAGCGTCGTGGCGAACGCCGAGACGGTGATCATGTTGATGTACTCGGCGAGGAAGAAGAGCGCGAACTTGAACGACGAGTACTCGGTGTGGAAGCCGCCGACCAGCTCGGACTCCGCCTCGGGCAGGTCGAACGGCGCCCGGTTGGTCTCGCCGACCGCCGCGATGCAGTAGATGATGAAGCTGGGCAGCAGCAGGACCGCGTACCAGCTCGGCGCGGTGGGGCTCCAGCCGAAGATGTCGAACGCCGTGGTGGGGTTGTTGCCCGCCTGGGCGGCGACGATCTGCGACGTGGACATGGTGCCCGCGGTCATGAACACCGCCACGATGCTCAAGCCCATCGCGACCTCGTACGAGATCATCTGCGCGGCCGAGCGCAGACCGCCGAGCAGCGGGTACGTCGAGCCCGAGGCCCAGCCGGCCAGCACCACGCCGTAAACCGCCATCGAGGAGCAGGCGAGCAGCACCAGCACCGAGATCGGCACGTCGGTGAGCTGGAGCGCGGTCTTGTGGCCGAACATCGACACGACCGGCCCGAACGGGATCACCGAGAACGCGGTGAACGCGACCGTCGCCGAGATCACCGGGGCGATGAAGTACACCACCTTGTCGGCGGTCTTCGGGATGATCTCCTCCTTGAACGGCAGCTTGACGCCGTCCGTGAGGCTCTGCAGCCAGCCCTTGGGCCCGACCTGGTTGGGGCCCGGCCGGACCGCCATCCGGGCCACGACCTTGCGCTCGTAGTTGATCGTGAACAGCGTCAGCAGCAGCAGGATGACAAAGACGCCGAGCAGCTTGATGAGAACGATCCACCAGACGTCGTTCTCGAACGTCTGCAGCGTCGGATCCTGCGCCAGGATCAGCTGGTTCATGCGGTAGCCCCCTGAGCCAGGATCGGACCCGGCTTGCCGGCGCTGAGCCGGACCACCGCACCCGAGGTGACGCCGAGGCTGCGACGCAGCGTCGAGCCCGGCGAGTTCGTGGGCAGCCACACGACCTGCGGGGGCAGATCGGTGATCGCCGCGGGAAGGGTGATCGCGCCGCGGTCGGTGCCGACCGTGACGGCGTCGCCGTCGGCCACGCCGAGCGTCTTGGCGAGGCCCTTGCCCAGGCGGACCACCGGGGTGCGAGCCGTGCCGGCCAGCACCTCGTCACCGTCGAGCAGCGAGCCGAGGTCGATCAGGTGGTGCCAGGAGGCGAGCACCGCGTCCTGCGCGCCGAGCTGCGGCAGCGCCGCCGCGGCGACGGCCGGCGCGGCCGGGCGGGCCGAGCGGCTCGCGGGCATGCTGCCCAGCTCCCGCCGGACCGCGGCCACGTCACCGGTGCCGAGCGTGACCTCCATCAGGGCGGCGATGGCCTCCAGCACCCGGCCGTCGGTCATCGCGGCGGTCTTGAGCACGGCCTCGAAGGTCCGCAGCCGGCCCTCCCAGTCCATGAAGGTGCCGGCCTTCTCCGCGGCCGGCGCGATCGGCAGCACGACGTCGGCGCGGCGGGTGACCGCGCTCTGCCGCAGCTCCAGGCTGACCAGGAACGGCACCGCGTCGAGCGCCTGCCCGGCGAGCCGCGGGTCGGCCAGGTCGGCCGGGTCCACGCCGGCGACCAGCAGGCCGCCCAGGGTGCCGTCCGCGGCGGCCGCGACGATCGCGTCCGTGTCGCGCCCGACCGTGCCGGACAGCACACCGGCCTCGACGTCCCAGGCCGCGGCCAGTTCGGCCCGCGCACCCGCGTCGGTGACCGGGCGACCGCCGGGCAGCAGGTTGGGCAGGCAGCCCGCGTCCACCGCGCCCCGGTCACCCGCGCGCCGCGGCACCCAGGCGAGCCGGGCGCCGGTGCGGGCCGCCAGCGCGGCGGCGGCCGAGAGGCCACCGGGCACGCTCGCGAGCCGCTCGCCGACGATCAGCAGAGCGCCGGGCAGGGCGAGCGCGGCGGCCACCGTCGCGTCGGTGCCGAGCAGCCGGGCCTCGTCACCGGGCACGGCCGCGACCAGCGTCGCGCCGAGCTTCTCAAAACCTCTGCTCAGGTACGGCGCCACGGCCGTGACCTTGAGCTTGTTCTTCCCGTGGCCCTTACGCAGCCGCAGGAACAGGATCGGGCACTCCTCCTCGGGCTCGAGCCCGACGATGACCGCGGCCGGCGCGTTCTCGACGTCCTCGTAGGTCACGTCGGTGACGCCGGCAACGGAGGAGGCGAGGAAGTCCGCCTCTTCACCGGAGAGCGGGCGGGCCCGGAAGTCGATGTCGTTGGTGCCGAGCGCGACCCGGGCGAACTTCGCGTACGCGTACGCGTCCTCAACCGTGAGCCGGCCGCCGGTCAGCACGCCGACGCCCCGGCCCTTCGCCGCCTGGAGCCCCTCGGCGGCCGCCAGCAGCGCCTCGCTCCAGGCCGCCTCCCGCAGCTCGCCGGTCTTGGCGTCGCGGACCAGCGGGGTGGTGATGCGGTCATAGCCGGTGGTGTAGCGGAAGCCCCACCGGCCCTTGTCGCAGTTCCACTCCTCGTTGACCGCCGGGTCGTCGCCGGCCAGGCGCCGCAGCACCTTGCCGCGCCGGTGGTCGGCCCGCATCGCGCAGCCGGCCGCGCAGTGCTCGCAGGCGGTCGGCGAGGAGACCAGGTCGAACGGGCGGGCCCGGAACCGGTACTGCTCGCCGGTCAGCGCGCCGACCGGGCAGATCTGGATGGTGTTGCCGGAGAAGTACGAGTTGAACGGGACGTCGCCCGGGTCCTCGCCGGCGTTGCCGTCGCCGTAGCCCTCGCCGCCGAAGAAGTCGTCGCGGTAGACGTTGATCTGCTCGCCGGACGAGCGGTCCATCAGGTCGATGAACTTGTCGCCGGCGATCTCCTCGGAGAACCGGGTGCAGCGCTGGCAGAGGATGCAGCGCTCCCGGTCCAGCAGCACCTGGCTGGAGATGTGGATCGGCTTCTCGTACTCGCGCTTGTGCTCGTGGAAGCGGGTGTCGACCCGGCCGGCGGACATCGCCTGGTTCTGCAGCGGGCACTCGCCGCCCTTGTCGCAGGTCGGGCAGTCCAGCGGGTGGTTGGCCAGCAGCAGCTCCATCACGCCGCCCTGCGCCTTGGCGGCGACCGGCGAGGTGAGCTGGGTCTTGACCACCATGCCCTCGGCCACCGTCTGAGTGCAGGAGGCGACCGGCTTGCGCTGGCCCTCCACCTCGACCAGGCACTGGCGGCAGGCGCCGGCCGGGGCCAGCAGCGGGTGGTCACAGAACCGCGGGATCGCGATGCCCATCCGCTCGGCGACCCGGATGACCAGCTCGCCCTTGGCGGCGGTCACCTCGACACCGTCGACGGTGAGGGCGACCATGTCGGTCTTCTTGGCGACGTCGGTCATCAGTGGGCTCCTACCAGGGCCTTCTCGGACAGCCGCGGGGCGGTCCGGCCCTCGATGTAGTCGAGGTAGTCCTGCCGGAAGAACTTCAGCGTCGACATGACCGGCGTGGCCGCGCCGTCGCCGAGGCCGCAGAACGACCGGCCGAAGATGTTGTCCGCGGTGTCCTGCAGGGTGTCCAGGTCCTGGACCGTGCCCTGGCCGGAGAGGATCCGGCGGTACGTGCGGACCATCCAGTAGTTGCCCTCGCGGCACGGGGTGCACTTGCCGCAGGACTCGTGGTGGTAGAACTCCAGCCAGCGCCAGGTCGCGTAGACCGGGCAGTCCTGGTCGGAGAAGATCTGCATCGCGGTGGTGCCCAGGATCGAGCCCGCCGCGGCGACGCCCTCGAAGTCCATCGGGGTGTCGATGTGCTCGGCCGTCAGCAGCGGGGTCGACGAGCCGCCGGGCGTCCAGAACTTCAGGTTGTGGCCCGGCTGCATGCCGCCGGCCAGCTCGATCAGCTCGCGCAGGGTGATGCCCAGGCCGCACTCGTACTGGCCCGGGTTGGCGATCCGGCCGGAGAGCGAGTAGATCATCGGGCCGGACGACTTCTCCGTGCCCATGCTCTTCCACCACTCCGCGCCGCCCAGCACGATGTACGGCACCGACGCGATGGTGCCGACGTTGTTGACCACCGTCGGGCTCGCGTACAAGCCGGCGATCGCGGGGAATGGCGGGCGCAGCCGGGGCTGGCCGCGGAAGCCCTCGAGCGAGTCCAGCAGCGCCGTCTCCTCGCCGCAGATGTACGCGCCCGCGCCGCTGTGCACCACGAGGTCCAGGTCGAACCCGGAGCCGAGGATGTTCTCGCCGAGGTAGCCCTTGGCGTACGCCTCCTTGATGGCGTGGCGCAGCCGGCGGGCGGCGTGCACGGCCTCACCGCGGATGTAGATGAACGCCCGGCTGGCCCGGATCGCGTAGGCGGCGATGATCGCACCCTCCACGAGCGAGTGCGGGTCGTAGGTCATCAGCGGCAGGTCCTTGCAGGTGCCCGGCTCGCCCTCGTCGGCGTTGATGACCAGGTAGTGCGGCTTGCCGTCGCCCTGCGGGATGAAGCCCCACTTGAGCCCGGTCGGGAAGCCGGCGCCGCCCCGGCCGCGCAGGCCGGAGTCCTTGATGAGCTGGATCAGGTCGTCGGGGTGGACGTCCAGCGCCTTGCGGACCGCGGCGTACCCGTCGAGCCGCTCGTAGGTGTCGATCTTCCAGGCGTCCGGCGAGAGCCAGCGCTTGGTGAGGACGGGGGTGAGCTTCTGAAGAACCTCACGCCGGGGCTGAGTCACTTCTTCTCCTCGTTGCCAACGCTGTCGCCGGCGGGCTTACCGTCGCCGGCGGGCTGGTTGTCGGCGAGTCCGGCGGCCTCGGCGGGGTTGGACGGCACCGGCGTGGCGGCGGCCGTCTTCGACGCGTCCGGGGTCGGGGTGTCGGCGGTGGGGTTGCGCGTCTCGGCCGCCCGTACCTCCGGGTCCTTGACGTCGCCGGCCTGGACCGGTGCGCCCGCCTTGCGGTGCTCCACCTTGTCCACCACCGTGGCCGCCGCGGTCTTGACCTTCTTCGCCACGCCGGCCACCAGGCCGGGGTGCTTGTCCTCGGCCGGCTGCGCCGCCGCCGGGCCCGGGTCCTTGACCGCCTTGGCGGACTCGTCGCGGGCCGGCTTGGTGGTGGTGATCGGGGTGTCGATGTTGAAGTTCGCCACCGCGACGCCGTGCTCCTGGGCCAGCGTCACGCCGCGCAGCGTGGGCGCGCCGGCCGGGCCGTCGGCGACCGCGCCGTCCCGCTCGTCGGCGAACCCGGCGAGCTGGACCTGCATCTCCTTGAGCGAGCAGATCCGGGCGCCGCGGGACGGCATCGGCCGCTCGCCCTTGCGCAGCTGCTCGACCAGCTCGACCGCGTCCTGCGGAGTGGTGTTGTCCACCGCGAAGTCGTAGTTGACCGTCATGACCGGCGCGTAGTCGCAGGCCGCGAGGCACTCGGCGTGCTCCAGGGTGATCTTGCCGTCGGCCGTGGTCTGGTCGTGCCCCACGCCGAGGTGCTCCACGAGGCCGTCGTAGACCTCCTGGCCGCCGAGCACGTTGCACAGCGTGTTGGTGCAGACGCTGACCAGGTACTCGCCGGTCGGCCGGCGCTTGTACATCGTGTAGAAGGTGGCGACCGCGCCCACCTGGGCCTTGTTGATGCCCAGGATCTCGGCGCAGAACGCGACGCCGTTGGGGCTGACGAAGCCCTCCTCGGTCTGCACCAGGTGCAGCAGCGGGAGCAGTGCGGAACGCTCCCGGCCGGCGGGGTAACGGGCGAGGATCTCGCGCGCCGGCGCCAGGAGCTTCTCGGCCAGCGGCGCTGCTGCGGGGGAGAAGTCCAGTGTGGTATCGGACATTTAGCGGTCACACCCACCCATCACGGGGTCCAGGGAGGCGCCGCCGGCGATGACGTCGGCCAGCAGCGCACCTTCGGCCATCGCGGGGATGGCCTGGAGATTCACGAAGCTCGGGTCGCGGTAGTGCACCCGGTAGGGGTGGGTGCCGCCGTCGGACACGGCATGGACGCCCAGCTCACCGCGCGGGTGCTCGATGCCGACGTACACCTGGCCGGCCGGCACCCGGAAACCCTCGGTCACGAGCTTGAAGTGGTGGATCAGCGACTCCATCGACTGACCCATGATCTTGGCGACGTGCTCGAGCGAGTTGCCCGAGCCGTCGAGGCCCACGGCCAGCTGGGCCGGCCAGGCGATCTTCTTGTCCGCGATCATGATCGGGCCCGGCTTGAGCTTGTCCAGGGCCTGCTCGACGATCTTCAGCGACTCCCGGATCTCCGCCATCCGGACCAGGTAGCGGCCCCAGACGTCGGCGGTGGTCGCGGTCGGCACGTCGAACTCGTAGTCCTCGTAGCCGCAGTACGGCATGGTCTTGCGCAGGTCCCAGGCCAGCCCGGCCGAGCGCAGCACCGGCCCGGTGATGCCCAGCGACAGGCAGCCGGTCACGTCGAGCACCGCGACGCCCTGGGTGCGCTCCTGCCAGATGACCTGGCCGGAGAGCATCGCCTCGTATTCCTTGAGCTTCTTCGGCAGGTACACGAGCAGGTCACGGATCTTGCGGATGGCCGACTCCGGCACGTCCTGCGCGACCCCGCCCGGGCGGATGTACGCGTGGTTCATCCGCAGGCCCGAGGTCTCCTCGAAGATGTCGAGGATGTACTCGCGCTCGCGGAAGCCGTACAGCATCATCGAGATCGCGCCGAGCTCCATGCCCGTGGTGGCGATCCAGACCAGGTGCGACGAGATCCGGTTGAGCTCCATGAAGAGCACCCGGATGGTCTTCGCCCGCTCGGTGATGTCGTCGGTGATGCCGAGCAGCTTCTCGACCGCCAGGCAGTAGCCGGTCTCGTTGAACAGCGGCGCCAGGTAGTCCATCCGGGTCACGAAGGTCGTGCCCTGGGTCCAGTTGCGGTACTCGAGGTTCTTCTCGATGCCGGTGTGCAGGTAGCCGACGACCGGGCGCACCTGGGTGACGGTCTCGCCCTCGAGCTCCAGCACCAGCCGCAGCACGCCGTGCGTCGACGGGTGCTGGGGACCCATGTTGACGACGATCTTCTCGTTGCTCAGCGGGTCGATACTGCCGGTGATGCTGTCCCAGTCGCCGCCGGTGACCGTGAAGACCCGGCCCTCGGTGGTCTCACGCTCGGTGGCGTACCCGGCTCCGCTGGTCGTCTGGCTTGTCATTGGTAGACCCTCCGCTGGTCCGGCGGCGGAATTACGGCGCCCTTGTACTCGACGGGTACGCCGCCGAGCGGATAGTCCTTGCGCTGCGGGTGCCCCTCCCAGTCATCCGGCATGAGGATGCGGGTGAGGTTGGGGTGGCCGGCGAAGACCACGCCGAACATGTCGTAGATCTCCCGCTCCTGCCAGTCGGCGGTCGGGTAGATGCTGGTCACGCTCGGCAGGCTGACGCCCTCCGCCACCGCCGCCTCCAGGCGGACCCGGCGGCGGTACGTCATCGAGGTGAGCTGGTACGAGATGTGGAAGCGGCGGGGGTCGCTGCCCAGGTAGTCGACCGCGTCCACCGAGGAGCACAGCTCGAAGCGCAGCGACTCGTCGTCCCGCACGATCTGGCAGACCTCGGCGATCCGCTCCGGCTTGATGTGCAGAGTCAGCTCGCCCCGGTAGACGACGACCTTCTCGATCGCGTCCGCGAAGCCCGGATAGGCCTCCTCGAGCGCGTCGTACACCTCGTCGAAGTAGCCGCCGAACGGGCGCGGGCTGTCGACATCGGTGGGCCGCCGGCGGACCAGGCCGCCGAAGCCGGACACGTCACCGGTGCCCTCGACGCCGAACATGCCCTTGTCCGGGCTGGGCGGGGTCTCCGCCGGTGAGCCGAGCTGCGCGCCCTCCGGAGTCGATGCGACGCTCACTTGCCATCCTCCCGGAGATGCGGCTGCAGCTTCATCCAGTTCTCGATGCGCAACTGCTCCTCGCGGCCCTCCTTGACGGCCTGCGTCCACTCGGCCCGGCGGACCTTGTCGACCCGGTACGAGGACGGCATGGCGCCGGCGGCGACGAGCGGCATCTTGCCCTCGGCCTTGCGGGCCTCGAGCATCTTGCGGCCGTTCGGGCCCAGCGGGGCGGCCATGACCTTCTCGCGCATCTTGAGGATCGCGTCGATCAGCATCTCGGGCCGCGGCGGGCAGCCCGGCAGGTAGATGTCGACCGGCACGATGTGGTCCACACCCTGCACGATCGCGTAGTTGTTGAACATGCCGCCCGACGAGGCGCAGACGCCCATCGAGATGACCGAGCGCGGCTCGGGCATCTGGTCGTAGATCTGCCGCACGACCGGGGCCATCTTCTGGCTCACCCGGCCGGCGACGATCATCAGGTCGGCCTGCCGCGGCGAGGCCCGGAAGACCTCCATGCCCCAGCGGCCGAGGTCGTAGTGCGGCCCGCCGGCCGCCATCATCTCGATGGCGCAGCAGGCCAGGCCGAAGGTGGCGCCCCAGAACGACGACTTGCGGGCCCAGTTGGAAAGCTTCTCCACCGAGGTCAGCAGAATGCCGCTCGGTAGCTTCTCTTCGATTCCCATATGTCAGTCCCAGTTCAATCCGCCGCGTCGCCACACGTACGTGTAGGCGATGAAGACAGTGACGATGAAGAGGACCATCTCGACGAAGCCGAACAGGCCGAGCGCCTCGAAGGACACCGCCCACGGGTAGAGGAAGATGGTCTCGATGTCGAAGACGATGAAGAGCATCGCGGTCAGGTAGAACTTGACCGGGAAGCGACCGCCACCGATGGGCTGGGGCGCCGGCTCGATGCCGCACTCGTACGCCTCGAGCTTGGCCCGGTTGTAGCGTTTCGGGCCGACGATCGGCGCGACCGACACCGAGAACAGGGCGAAGAGCGCGCCGAGGATCAGCAGCCCGACGATCGGTACGTAGGGATTGAGCGTCATACCGTCTCCTGCTCGACTGTTAGCCGCTTCACACTATTAATCCGCTTTGGCGTCTGGTCGACCGGGGTGGCCTTGTCTCTCATACCGCCGGTGCGACCTTCGTCAGGCCGTTGATGATCCGGTCCATCGCGTCGCCGTCCCGGGGGTCCGTGAGGTTCGCCAGCAGCTTGAGCACGAAGCGCATCAGGGTGGGATGCGGCATGCCGTGCTTGGTGGCGATCCGCATGATCTGCGGGTTGCCGATCAGCTTCACGAACACACCACCGAGGCGGTAGTACCCCCCGAAACGGACCTTCAACTCCGCGGGGTAGGCCTGAAGTGCGCGCTCGCGGTCGGCGCCGGCCGGGCGCGCGAGGGCCTGGACGGCCACCTCGGCCGCCAGCTCGCCGGACTCCATCGCGTACGCGATGCCTTCGCCGTTCATGGGGTTGACCATGCCACCGGAGTCGCCGACCAGCATGACGCCGCGCGTGTAGTGCGGCACCCGGTTGAAACCCATCGGCAGCGCGGCGCCCAGGATCGGGCCGTCCGCGTTGGCCTCGCCGCGCATGCCCCACTCCTCGGGTGTGGTGTTCAGCCAGTCGGTGAGCATGGCGCGGTAGTTGGTCCGGCCGAAGGCGCTGGAGGAGTTGAGGATGCCCAGGCCCACGTTCACCCGGCCGTCGCCGAGGCCGAAGATCCAGCCGTAGCCGGGCAGCAGCCGGTCGCGGTCCTGCGCGCTGCGCAGCTCCAGCCACGACTCCAGGTAGTCGTCGTCGGCGCGTACCGGTGACTGGTAGTAGCGCCGGACGGCCACGCCGAGCGGGCGGTCGTCGCGCTTGGCCAGGCCCATCGCGAGCGGGAACTTGCCGGACACGCCGTCCGCCGCGATCACCAGCGGCGCTCGATACTGGACCGGTTCCCGATCGGGGCCCTTGGCCTCGACCCCGATCGCGCGGCCGTCGGCGTCGAGCACCGGACCGGTCACGGTGACGCCGGTGCGCAGCAGCGCGCCGGCCTCGACCGCGCGCTTGGCCAGCATGTCGTCGAAGTCGAGGCGGGTGCGGACCAGGCCGTAGCTGGGGAAGCTGGCCAGCTCCGGCCAGTCCAGCTCGAGGCGGACGCCGCCGCCGATCACGCGCAGGCCGCGGTTGTGCAGCCAGCCGGCCTTCTCGGAGGTGTCCACACCCATCCGGATCAGCTGGCGGGTCGCGCGTGGAGTGAGGCCGTCACCGCAGACCTTCTCGCGCGGGAACTCGGTCTTCTCCAGCAGCAGGACGCGCAGGCCGTGCCGCGCCATGTGGTAGGCCGCGGCGGATCCGCCCGGCCCCGCCCCGACCACGATCACGTCGGCCTCGTCGGCGACGGTTCCTCCTGAAACAGCGAGGTCGTTCACGGCTCACCTCCGTCAAGCGCGGGCTCGTGAAACAGTTCACAAGCCAGCCCAGGTCGGAGTCTAAGACGGCCATCGAAGCGGATAGGGGTTAGGGAACCCTAACTGTTTCGGAACAGTTCCGGCTCTTGGCGAGGGCCCGGCGCAGGACCTCGCGGGCGACTCCGTCCAGGTGCTCCGAAAACGTACCGCCCATCGCGGTGTCCAGCGCGACGATCAGCTCATCCACCAACCGCTGCGCCTGTTCCGGGTCCTGCGCGGCCACCAACCGGATACGATGCGCCAGCTCCAGGGCCCGGCGCTCACCCTCGTCACGGTCGTCGATCGGGACGTCGATGTCCGAGTCGTCGACCTGGCAGTCGATTGTCGTCATGTAGCCGAGCTAAACACCCCGGACCATTGCGAACCGGGCAAACGCCCATTCTCTACATCTTCGTGGCCCTGTGCAGGGCAACAACCCCACCGGTCAGGTTGCGCCAGCCGACCCGCGCCCACGGCCCGGCGCCCGCGATGCGGGCGGCGAGACCGGACTGGTCCGGCCAGGCGCGGATGGACTCGGCCAGGTAGACGTACGCCTCCGGGTTGCTCGACACCCCGCGGGCCACCGTCGGCAGGCTGCGCATCAGGTACGACAAGTAGACGGTGCGGAACGCCGCGTTGGTCGGGTGGCTGAACTCGCACACCACCAGGCGCCCGCCCGGCCGGGTGACCCGCCCCAGCTCGCGCAGCGCCGCGCCGGTGTCGACGACGTTGCGCAGGGCGAACGAGATGGTCACCGCGTCGAAGGTCGCGTCCGGGAACGGCAGCTTGAGCGCGTCTCCGGCGACCAGGGGCACACCGCGCCCGCTGCGCCGACCGGCCCGCAGCATGCCGGTCGACAGATCCGCGCCGACGGCGAACGCCCCGGACCGGCCCAGCTCCTCGGTCGACACCCCGGTGCCGGCACCCACGTCGAGGACCCGCTCCCCCGGGCGCAGGCCGAGCGCGGCCCGGGTGGCACGGCGCCAGCCGCGGTCCTGCCCGAAGGAGAGCACGGTGTTGGTGAGGTCGTACCGCTCGGCCACGCCGTCGAACATCTCGGCGACCTCGTGCGGCTGCTTGTCCAGATCTGCGCGCGTCACGCCTGTGTACTCTGCCCCATCCGACCGCCCCACCCGCCACCCGTGACCGGACTGAAGCCTGTCTCACAACACAGAACGGGCGGGATGGTGACCCATCCCGCCCGTGCCTTGTGCGTTATATATACGACCGCCATCGGTCGGGTCCGACCCCGCCGCCGACGGTCATGAGTCGTGGCGACGCTTCAGTGTTGCGGTGTTACGAAGGCAACGTAACCAGCGCGAACGTCGCGTACCAGAGACACACGCAGCTCGTTACCGAGGAGCAATCAGCCCCTCACCGGTCCACCGAGGCGCACCTGGCCGATCGGCCGACTACCTCGGTCATCCGGCCCATCAACACCCCTCAGCCCGGGGGTTCAGCCCACCGCTACTTGCCGTCGCCCGGGGTCACCAGCACAACGCGGCGGCGGCGCGACACCAGGAACATGACCGCACCGGCGATCAGGGCCGCACCGCCGGCGCCGGCGATGGTGCCCGCGACCGGGCCGGTCACCGGCAGACCCGGGTCGTCCCCGCCACCGGTGCCGCCACCCGTGCCGCCGGCCGGGCCGGCGACGATGACCGCGAAGCCGTCGACGTTGTCGGCCGGGTCGAGCTCGGCGATCTCGGCCGGGTCCACCAGGGAGACGTAGTCCGGCAGGGCCCCAGCGGCGGCGATCCGGGCGCGATCCGGGTCGACGGTCTCGCCGGCCTCGAAGGTCCACTCACCGCCCTGCAGCGTCACCGGCCCCTTGACGTCCGGGGCCACGACGACGTTCAGCTGGACGACGGCCGCGGTCCTCGGCGGCAGGGGGAGCTGGTCGGCCCCGACCACGCAGCGCACGGAACGCCGGTCGACGGAGAAGTCGCAGTCGTCGGCCTCCTGGTCGACGAAGGTCACTCCCTCGGGCAAGTTCGCCACGGCGGTGAAGCCACCCGCGGTCTGGTCACCGAAGTTGTAGATGAACGCCTCGGCCACGCTCTTGCCGCCGGGCGGGATCGGCTTGCCGGTGTGGTGCTCGTCGACGTCGTACTGCGTCACGTCAGCGGCGAAGACGGTCAGGTCGACGCCCTTAGTCTCGGAGAAGGTGACATCGACGGTGTCGCTGTCGTTCTCCTTGTTGCTGTCGCCGGCCACCTCGACCGTCACGGTCAGCGTGCCGGCCTTGCCCGAGGCCGAGCCGATCTTTTGGATCAACGCGTTCAGGTCGACCGAGCCACCCGGAGCCGGAATGAGCGATTTGTCGAGCAGGCAGTCGGCGCGGCCCTGCTCGTCCAGCTCGCAGGGTTGGGGGCTGGCGTTGCCGTACAGAGCCACCTCTGCATTGCCACGGAGGTCCGCGTCAGCGCTGACCTTGATCCTCACCTCGGACGGCTTGGTGCTGCCGTAGTTCGAGAAGGTGATCGGGGACTGCTTCTCATTCGCGCCGAGGGCCAACGTGGTGCCCTTGATGTCGACACCGAAGTCGACGTCGGCCGCGAGGGCCGGCGTCGCCGTGAGCGTGAGGGCGCCGGCGGCCAGCAGGCTGGCCGTGCAGAGCCGGGTCACAGAACGCATCGCCATGAAGGAAGCTCCCGTTGGAACGGACGAATTGAGGGCTGAAGCCTAGGAGCGACCTGCACGGTGCGCGACCCGAAAGCGAAAGATCATCATCAATTCCGTCGGCACTGCTCCCTATGCCCGAAATGCAAAGACCTACAGGGGGCGCGCCACTCATCCGAACGGCCTATTCGAGCTGCACAGCGGGTGATGTCGCAGCTACCGGCGTCGGGACGGTCTCGTACCGTTCTTCAGGAGACGTCGACCAGCGGAAGCTCGGTGCGCCCGGCGCCGCCGCCGGGCATCGCGATCGACGAGAAGTGCGAGACCACCCGCTCGTCCGTCGGGTCGTCCGCCTCCGTCGCGTGGACCGCGAGGTGCCGGTACAGCGTGTCGCGCTGCGCCGGGATGCGGCCCGCCGTACGGATCATCCAGATCAGCTCGTGCAGGTTCGACCGGTGCTTGGCGCCGGCCGAGGAGATCACGTTCTCCTCCAGCATGATCGAGCCGAGGTCGTCGACGCCCAGGTGCAGCGCCAGCTGGCCGACGTCCTTGCCGGTGGTCAGCCAGGACGCCTGCAGGTGCGCGATGTTGTCGAAGAAGAGCCGGGAGACCGCGATGAAGCGCAGGTATTCCATCGTGGTGGCCTGGGTGCGGCCCTTGAGGTGGTTGTTCTCCGCCTGGTACGTCCACGGGATGAACGCGCGGAAGCCGCCGACGCTGCCCTCGGCCTCGACCGCGGAGTCCACGTAGCCGTTGGCCACGGCGAGGTCCTGCACGTCGCGGATCATCCGGATGTGCTCGATGCGCTCGGCGTTCGTCTCGCCCGTGCCCATCATCATGGTGGCCGTGGAGCTGAGGCCGTTGCGGTGCGCGACCGTCATGACCTCGAGCCAGCGGGCGCCGGACTCCTTGAGCGGCGCGATCGCCTTGCGCGGCCGGTCGGGCAGCATCTCGGCGCCCGCGCCGGCGATCGAGTCGAGGCCGGCGGCCTTGATCCGCAGGACCGCATCCTCGATGGAGACGCCGGAGACCTTGGCCATGTGCAGGATCTCGCTGGGGCCGATCGAGTGGATGGCCAGCTGCGGGTAGGCCCGCTTGACCGAGGAGAAGAGGTCTTCGTAGTACTCCACGCCGTTGTCGGGGTGGTGGCCGCCCTGCAGCATCACCTGCGTCGCACCGAGCTCGACCGCCTCGCCGCAGCGGTGCAGGATCTCCTCCATCGGGTGCGACCAGCCCTCGGCATGCTTCGGCGCCCGGTAGAAGGCGCAGAACTTGCAGGCCGTGACGCAGACGTTCGTGTAGTTGATGTTGCGGTCGATCAGATACGTGACGATGCCGTCCGGATAGCGCCGGCGCCGGATCGCGTCGGCCGCCTCACCCAGGGCGTGGAAGGGCGCATCGGTGTAGAGCAGCAGCGCCTCCTCGGGCGTGATCCGCCCACCGTCGGCCCCACGCTGCAGGATGCTGTTGATCTCCGGGTTCGCCGTCACGACTCGAAGCCTACGTGCCCGATCCGGCGATCGTCAGCGGCGTCGGTCACTGCCGCGTCGCTCGATGAGCACGCCGAGCCCGTCCAGCACCCGCTCCAGCCCGAACACGTACGCGTGATCGGGGTTGAAGGCGCCGCCCAGCTCGGCGCCCGCCGCGCCGCCGACCCGCACGGCCGTCGGGTAGCTCTCCGGATCGAAGACCTTGGCCAGCAGCGGACCGTTCTCGGCCCACCACTCGTGGTCGCTGCGCCGGCTGCGCTCGGCCTCGGCGCGGGCCTCGGCGGCCGCGCGGGCCGAGGCGCGGACAAAACCCAGCAGGTACGTCAGCGCGGAGTCGGTCTCCACGTCGTCGAGGCCGGAGCCGTCGAAGGCGCGCAGCTCGTGCTCGTACTTGGCCATCAGGCCGGGGCCCAGCGGCGGCCGGCTCTGCGCGACCCCGGCCGCCCAGGGGTGCCGGGAGTAGAGAACGCGGTTGTCCTCGGCCACCGCGGCGAGCCGCTCACGCCAGGAGGCGTGCGCGGTGTCCTCCCGCGGCATGCGCAGGTAGACAGCGTCGAGCATGAGGTCGAGCAGCGCGGCCTTGTCCGGCACGTAGGTGTAGAGCGTCATCGGGACGACACCCAGCTCCTGCGCGACCCGGCGCATGCTGACCGCGTCGAGCCCCTCCTCGTCGGCGAGCGCGATGGCGGCATCCACGACCTGGGTGACGGTCAGGCCCTTCTTCCGGCCACGCCGGTGCGCCGGCTCCTCGAACCAGAGCAGGTCGATCGTGCGTCGGGCCTCGGCCACGGGGTGGCGCTCCTTTCTTGTACGGCGTATCTTATACGGCGTCCAACTAAACGACCTGGGGGCACCGTGCGCATCTCATCCTCTGCCGTCTCGCTCACCGTCGACGATGTGACCGCCTCGAGCAAGTTTCTCGCCAGCCACTTCGGCTTCGTCGAGCGGATGGCGGCCGACGGGTTCGCCTCCCTGGGCCGCGACGACGCCGCGATGGACGTGGTCTTCCTGCGCCGCGGCATCGAGGTCCTGCCCGAGCCCCTGCGCGACCAGCGGGCCGCCGGCGTGATCGTGGCCTTCGTGGTCGACGATCTGGAGGCCGAGCAGGAGAGACTGCGCGCGGAAGGCGTGCCGATCACCCTCCCGCTGCGCGAGGAGCCCTGGGGCGAGCGCCTGTTCATGGTCGAGGACCCGAACGGCATCTCGTACGAACTGGTCGAGTGGGCCGCGTCATGAGCCACCGGCACGCTGAGTCGTTAATCTCGACAGGTCGATCGGAATCGGAGTCGCAGTGCTCGTCGTGCATGGCGTGTGGATCGCCGGTGAGTCGGCGCCCGGAAGGCTCGCGCTCTGGGCCGAGGACCCCGCTCTCCCCCTGACCACCTCTTCCCGGGCCCGCCGGCGGCCGCACCCGTTCGCGGTGCCGGCCGAGGCTCTGGCGTCGGCGCTGACCGGCTCGTCGGACGACGTCCGCGACGCCCTGGCCAAGGCAGCCGAGTCGGAGCTGACCCTGCACCTGCCCGGCACGCCGAAGGGCCCGCTGGCGTCACCGGAGGCGGGCAGCGAGACACCGGGGCGCGGCCTGCGCCTCACGACGTGGGAGACGCCGGCGCTGGTGGTGCCGGGCGAGCAGGCGTTGACGGCCCTGGGGGCTCTCGCGGAGCCGGATCCCGACGGGCCGTGGATGGCGGCGGCGTCGCTGCGCTATCTGTGCGTGCTGGCCGGGCACGCGTGCGACCTGGCCCGCCGGGGCCGGATGTTGCCGCAGCTGGTGGTGGAATCGGGGACGCCGGCGGGGCGGTGGCGGCCGGTGCTGACGGGGGCCGACGCGGCAAGCTATCGAGACTTCGCGGCGGCCATGCCACCGGTCTGCCGGGCGGCCGGCGGCAGCGGCACGGCCGGCACAGATGATCCGGGCGGCTCGATCGGGGGCGCGGGCAGCTCGGGTGGACCCCCGGGAAGCGCGGGCTCGGGCGGGTCCGCGGGGAGTGGGAGTGTCGGGCGGACTTTGCGGGATGCGCTTGAGGTGCTGGTCGACTGCGCTGCCCGAGCGCTGATGCCCGAGCGGATGTTGCTGGGTCTTCGGCCCGGGCCGAGGACGGCCCTCGCCGAGCGCTGGCTCTTCTCGTTGACCAGCGCCGATCCCACCCTGCCCGGCGCCAAGGCCGCCGACGTCGCCGAGCTGGCCAAGCCACTGGTCGGCTGGCTGCGGTCCGCTCACGATGCCAACGGTCCGATCCGGGTCAGTTTCCGGCTGACCGAGCCGGCGCCGGGCACCGACGACTGGGCGCTGGATTTCGCCCTGCAGTCGGCCGACGACCCGAGCCTCTATCTGCCCGCCGGTGATCTCTGGGCCGGCGCCCGGATGCCCGGCCTGCCCGCCAACCCCGACGAGACGCTGCTTGCCGGGCTCGGCCGGGCGGTTCGGCTCTTCCCCGCCCTGCATGAGGCTCTGCTCGACGCCCAGCCCGACGGCATGGCGCTGAACACCGGCGAGGCCCACGACTTCCTCCGCCAGGCCGCTCCCCTGCTGCAGGCCGCCGGCTTCGGGGTGCAGCTGCCGTCCTGGGCCGGGCGCAAGGCGGTCGGGCTCAAGCTGACCACCCGGACGCGCAGCAAGACGCCGTCCGGCAAGGCGGCCGCCGACTCCGGCTTCGGGCTGGAGCAGCTGGTCGACTTCCGGATCGACCTGGTCATCGGCGACGGCACGGTCAGCGCGGAGGAGCTGGCCGAGCTGGCCCGGCTCAAGGTGCCCCTGGTCCGGGTCCGGGGGCAGTGGGTCGAGCTGGACGACCGGCAGCTCAAGGCCGCGCTCAAGGCCGTCGGCCGGCGGCGTGAAGGTGAGCTCACCGCCGGCGAGGTGCTGCAGCAGGTGGTGGACGGCGGCGAGGAGGATCTGCCGCTGGTCGAGGTGGACGCGGACGGTGCGCTCGGTGACCTGATCTCCGGGCAGGCGGCCGAGCGGCTCGCGCCGGTGCCGACGCCCGCGAGCTTCCAGGGGACGCTGCGGCCGTACCAGGAACGGGGGCTTTCGTGGCTGCACTTCCTGGCGCGGCTCGGGTTGGGCGGCATCCTCGCCGACGACATGGGGCTCGGCAAGACGGCGCAGACGTTGTCGCTGCTGCTCGCCGAGCGGTCCGACCCCAGGGTGGCGGTGGCGCCGACGCTGCTCGTCTGTCCTATGTCGCTGGTCAGCAACTGGCAGAAGGAAGCCGCCCGGTTCGCGCCGTCGCTGCGGGTGCACGTGCACCACGGCGGCGCCCGCAAGCGGGATGACGACTTCCGGTCGGCGGTGACCTCGTCCGACGTTGTCATCACCACCTACGGCACCGCCCTGCGGGATCTCGCCGCGCTCCGCGAGGTCCAATGGGGACGGGTTGCCTGTGACGAGGCGCAGGCCATCAAGAACAGCGGCACCCGGCAGGCCCAGGCCGTGCGCGCCATTCCGGCACGGACGCGGCTGGCGCTGACCGGTACGCCGGTGGAGAACCACCTTGCCGAGCTCTGGTCCATCATGGAGTTCTGCAACCCCGGGCTGCTCGGGCCCGCGAAACGGTTCCGCCGCCGGTTCCAGGAGCCGATCGAGGTGCGCGGCGACGCCGACGCGACGGCCGCGCTCAAGCGGGCCACCGGCCCGTTCGTGTTGCGGCGCCTCAAGACCGACAAGTCGATCATCTCCGACCTGCCGGAGAAGAACGAGATGAAGGCGTGGTGCACGCTCACCGCCGAGCAGGCGACGCTCTACCAAGCCGTGGTCGAGGACATGATGGCCGTCATCGACAGCAGCGAGGGCATCCAGCGGCGGGGCAACGTGATCGCCGCGATGACCAAACTCAAACAGGTCTGCAATCACCCCGCCCACCTGCTCAAGGACGGTTCCCGGCTGCCGGGGCGGTCGGGCAAGCTGGCCCGGCTGGAGGAGCTGACCGAGGAGATCATCGAGGACGGCGACAAGGCGCTGGTCTTCACGCAGTATTCGGAGTTCGGCACGATGCTGCAGCCGTACCTGGCCGCGCATCTGGATCGGCCGGTGCTGTGGCTCCATGGTGGGCTGTCGAAGGCGAAGCGGGACGAGCTGGTCGAGCGCTTCCAGAACGACACCGAGCCGATGCTGTTCCTGCTGTCGCTCAAGGCGGCCGGCACGGGCCTCAATCTCACGGCCGCCAACCACGTCATCCACGTCGACCGCTGGTGGAACCCGGCGGTCGAGGACCAGGCCACCGACCGGGCGTTCCGCATCGGGCAGTCACGCAACGTGCAGGTGCGCAAGTTCATCTGCACCGGCACGCTGGAGGAGAAGATCGACGCGATGATCGAGCGCAAGAAGGCGCTGGCATCCTCCGTGGTCGGCACGGGCGAGGACTGGGTGACCGACCTCAACACCGACCAGCTGCGCGAGCTGTTCTCGCTCGACCCGGCGGCGGTGCGCTGACATGCCGGTGGACCCGCAGGGACGCTGGTTCGACAGCACCGGGCCGATCCGGGTGGACGGCGGCATCGCCGTACGCGCCAAACGCGGCAAGATCGGCGAGCAGTGGTGGTCCCGGAAGTTCGTCGACATCCTCGAACGCTCCTGCGACCCGGGCCGGCTGGCACGCGGCCGGACGTACGCCCGCAAGGGCCAGGTCATCGACTTCGAGCTGACGCCCGGCCGGGTCGCGGGACGCGTGCAGGGTTCCCGGCCGGAGCCGTACCGGGTGACGATCGCCATCCCGGCCTACGACGAGGCACAGTGGACGCGGATCCTTGTGGCGCTGGGCGCGCAGGCGTTGTATCGCGCGGCGTTGCTGGCCGGCGAGATCCCGCACGAGTTGGTGGAGCTCTTCGACGAGTTGGAGCTGCCACTCTTCCCGTCCGAGCTGGACATGACGTGCTCATGCCCGGACTGGGGAAAGCCCTGCAAACACGTGTCCGCGGTGCTGTACGTGCTGGCGGAGGCCTTCGACGACGATCCGTTCCTGGTGCTGGCCTGGCGGGGACGCGGCCGGGAGGAGTTGCTGGCCGCCCTGCGCGGCCTGCCGGAGCCGGTCGAGACCATCGACCCGCTGGCCGTGGACGAGGTGGAGCTGGACGCCCGGCTGGCCGACTTCTACACCCCGGCCATCTCGCTGAGCCGTCTGCGGGAGCGCCCCGGACGGCTGACGGCGCCACCGGAGCTGTTGCTGCGCGTGCTGGACGCACCCCCGCTCCGGGTCCGGCACATTCCGCTGGTCGACATCCTGCGCCCGGCGTACCGGGACCTGGCCGATCCACAGTGAGGCGGGCCTGCGCCGATCGCACAGGCCCGCCGCCAACCTCTTGGTCAGCCCTTGTGCCACTTCTGGTTCGCCGTGCCCGCGCAGTCCCAGAGCTGGAGCCGGCCGCCGTCCGCGCCGTTCCAGTCCTTGATGTCCACGCAGCGGTTCGACTGCGGGTTCACCAGGTCACCCGCGCCCGACAGGACGAACTGCTGGGCGCCCGTACCGTTGCAGGTGTAAAGCTGCACCACCGAGCCGTTGGCGGTTGCTCCGCCGGCCACGTCCATGCACTTGTTGTTCTGCGCCTGCAGGGCGCCGCCTGTCGCGGTCCACTTCTGGGCGTTCGAGCCGTTGCAGCTCCACGTCTGCAGCGGCGCGCTGTCCACGAAGTTGCCGCTCGGCACGTCGATGCACTTGCCGTTCCAGTCGCTGATCAGCGCCTGCCCGCCGCCGGTCGGGGGCGTGGTCGGGCCGCCCGCGCCGAACGGGGTCAGGATCAGGCCGGCCGAGCGCGGGTCGCCGTCGTGCACCAGCGACTCGAAGGCGCCGACGTCATCGAAGGCGAACGCGTACGCCTTGCCGTCCGCCATGTTCTGGTGGATCAGCTTCGCGTACTGGTTGGTCGGGTTGTTCTGGTAGAACTGCGCCGCGTTGGTGCTCGGCTGGGTGTCGACGGTGCCCAGTGTGCCCCGGTTCAGGGCCGCGCAGAGGGTGCGGGAGATCGGCCCGACCACCAGGTCGTTCGGGGCCGGCAGGTCACCGTCGCAGCCCCAGACACTGGCCGACGAGGGCTTGTTGAACGACGCCACCTGCGCCCCGGCGCTGTTGGTGAATCGCATGACGTTGCCGGACGTCCGGCCGAAGTACTTCGTGTTCGGCTGGTCGCCGAACGGCACCACGGTCAGCGTCTTGGTCGTGTACGCGTTCCACGCCGACGTGATGTAGGAGTCCAGGTACGTCGTGCTGAACAGTCCCGCACCCGCCGCCTTGCCCGGCGCCAGCGCACGCAGCACCGTGCCGTCCGAGCGGGTGTAGACCGTGTTCGCCCAGCCCGGCTGCGCCTTGATGCCGTTGATCACGTTGTTACGTCCGTTGCTCACCGGCTCGCCGGTCTTCTTCGTCGCGCCCGACGCCCCGGTCACGGTGACCGCGTGCGGCACCGCGAACATGTCGACCTGCGAGCTGTTCAGCCACAGGCCGGCGTCGTTGTAGGTGAACTCACTCCAGTCGAACAGAATGTTGTAGTTCGCGTCGCCGCTGGCCCACGGCGCCGGCTGGACCAGGCCGTCCGGGGTCAGGAAGAACTTGAGCTTCTCCCCCAGCGAGAAGTAGACGCGGCCGGAGAAGCCACGCGGGAAGTTGATCGTGGTGGTGCCGCCGTTGCCGGGGCCACCGATCGCCACGTCGGGGGCGGGCGAGGGTGGCAGCGAACCGGCCGGCCACGGGGTGAAGGTGCCGCCCTGGTTGCCGTAGCCGAGGCGGCCGGTGCTCAGGTTGATGCCGATCACGTACAGGTAGACGGCCTCGCCGCGGCCGGAGTTGTTGGTGACGCTGACCGGCAACACGGCCGGGCCGATGGCCTGGGCCGGCGCGGCGGCGGCCACCGCCGCCAGCGGGACGGTGATCGCGAGCGCGGCTAGCGCATGCAGGAGTTTTGGACGGATACGCACGATGACTCCTCGGGGGCGGACGGCGCAGGGGATGCGGGGACGGCGCCAGAGAGCGCTCTCACAGCATCAAATGGTTAACACGGTGTGTCAATAGACAGCTGCTGATGTATTGCCGGATTATTTCGGCAGCGCGGGCGGCATAGGCTCGGATCATGAGTGAGATGAGCTACCGCCGCCTCGGCACCTCGGGTCTGGTGGTCTCGGTTGTCGGCATCGGCTGCAACAACTTCGGGCGCAAGCTCGACGCCGACGGGACCCGCGCCGTCGTCGACGCGGCCATCGACGCCGGGATCACGCTGTTCGACACCGCCGACATCTACGGCACCCCGCACGGGGCCTCGGAGGAGTGCCTCGGCGCGGCGCTGAAGGGCCGGCGCGACCAGGTTGTGCTGGCGACCAAGTTCGGCATGGACATGGCGGGCGGCAACGGCGCGGACCACGGCGCCCGCGGCTCGCGGTCCTACATCATGCGGGCGGTCGAGGCCTCCTTGCGCCGGCTCGGCACCGACTACCTCGACCTTTACCAGATCCACACGCCGGACCACGCGACCCCGATCGAGGAGACCCTCGCGGCGCTCGACGACCTGGTCCGCGCCGGCAAGGTCCGCTACCTGGGCAACTCGAACTTCGCCGGCTGGCAGATCGCCGACGCCGACTGGACCGCGCGGACGGCCGGGCAAACCCCGTTCATCAGCGCGCAGAACCAGTACAGCCTGCTGCACCGCGAGGTCGAGGACGAGGTGGTGCCGGCCTGCGAGCAGTTCGGGCTGGGCCTGCTGCCGTTCTTCCCGCTGGACAGCGGCCTGCTCAGCGGCAAGTACCAGCGCGGCGAGACGCCGCCGGCGGGGACCCGGCTGGCCCAGGAGCGGTACCAGCGCTGGCTCGACGGTGCGGACTGGGACACCATCGAGGCGCTGACCGCGTACGGCAAGGAGCGGGGGCACAGCCTGCTGGACGTGGCGATCGCCGGGCTCGCCGCCCAGCCCGCGGTGAGCAGCGTGATCGCGGGAGCGACGACACCGGACCAGGTGCGAGCGAACGCGGCGGCGGGCCAGTGGCGCCTCACTGTCGAGGACGTCGCGGCCCTCGACCAGATCCTGACCCGCTGAACGACAAGCCACCGGCGGCAAGCCGCCCGGAGCCAACTCTCTGAGCGACGGGCCACCGGCGGCAAGCCGCCCAGACCAACCGCTGAGCGGCGGGGCCACCGGCGGCAAGCCGCCCGGTTCCGGCCGGCTGAGCGATCGCAGCGCTCCGCCACCGGCGGCCCGCCGCCCGGTCACGCTGGGCGTCGGCCGGGACCTGTCCGCGGTCGTCGCGCGTCGCGGCGCCGCGGGATCGACCGGGCGGCGCCGAAAGGTCGATGTCAGTGGGCTGAGCGACCAAGTGACGTTCGATGCCGCTCCCGGCAAGCTGGGAGCGAGCAAACGCCGATGACAGCAGGGATGAGCGCAGCGTGACGATGCGGCAGGAAGCGGCCCGGGCGGTTCTCCCCCCGGCCGTCTTCGACTACTACCAGGACGGCTTCGGCGCGCAGGTGAGCCGGGACGAGGCGGCCGCCGCGTGGCGCGACTGGCGGTTTGTGCCGCAGTTGTTCCGTGACGTCTCCCGGGTCAGCACCGAGGTCGAGCTGTTCGGCGCGCGGCTCGCGGGCCCGGTGCTGGCCGGGCCGACCGCGCTGCACACGCTCGCGCATCCGGAGGGTGAGGCCGAGACGGCGCGGGGTGTCGAGGCGGCGGGTTCGCTGCTGGTGCTCAGTTCCCGGGCGGGTCGGCCGCTCTCGGAGATTCCGTTGACGCGGCCCTGGTGGTTCCAGTCGTACGTGCTGCGGGATCGGGACATCACCGAGCGGCAGGTGCGCGCGGCGGTGGCTGCCGGGGCGGGTGCGATCGTGTTGACCGCGGATGCCCCGTACGTGCCGTTGCGGCCGGTGCCGCAGGCCGGGGAGCTTTCGCCCGCCGCCCGCACCGTCGGCATGGAGCAGGATCCGGCGCTCGAGCTCGGCGCGATCGGGTGGCTGGCCCGGATCTCCGGGAAGCCGGTGCTGGTCAAGGGCGTGCTGGGGGCCCGGGACGCGGTGGCGTGCGTCGACGCGGGGGCCGCCGGCGTGATCGTCTCCAACCACGGCGGTCGCCAGCTGGACCGGACGGTCGCCACCGCGCGGGCGCTCGGACCGGTCGCCGCGGCGGTCGCGGGGCGGGTGCCGGTGCTGGTGGACGGCGGGATCCAGGACGGCGGGGACGTGCTCACCGCGTTGGCGCTGGGGGCGACGGCGGTGCTGCTCGGCCGGCCGGTGCTGTGGGCGCTGGCGACCGGCGGGGCTGACGGCGTACGGGATTGCCTTGATCTTTATCGGGCCGACCTGGCGCGGACGATGGCGCAGGCCGGCCTGCCGGCGGTCGAGGACATCACCGCCGACGTCGTCACCAGGGGCTAGTCCCTGTCGCCTCTGGCGAGGTGGCCCGTTCCGGGCTGAAAATCGTGTTGGTCGCCCGCTGACGTCGTGTCTCCTTGATTCGTACGA